>NZ_RZST01000038.1:0-26527 GCF_003997575.1 Mesorhizobium sp. M1A.F.Ca.IN.022.07.1.1 | reverse complement strand
GCTTATGAGACGTCGCAAGGTCGGCCAGCGTCTGGCAGGGCTTCTCCGACAGCAGGGCGGCGCTGGCCGACCTTGCGACGTCTCATAAGCTGATTGCCATGACCAATGCCCGGCGCTGGGCTCTCGACCATTTCGAGAAGCAGCTCGGATCGCCCTTTTTTGCCACCTTCACCGCCGACGATACCGGCACGGAAAAACCGGATCCCGCCTTTTTCCAGAAGGTCTTCGATTTCGTGGCGTCGCGCGGCGACAGCAAGGACGACATCCTGCACGTCGCACAAAGCCAGCATCACGACATCGGCATATCCCGGGCGCTCGGCATGACCAACTGCTGGATCGAGCGCCGTCATGCCCAGAAGGGCTATGGCGGCACGATCGAGCCCGAGCGCTTCACCGTGCCGGACTACCACTTCACCTCGATGGCCGCGTTTGCGGCGGCCGTGCGGGAGAGCATGAAAGAACGAACCTGAACCCAAGCCCGGAAAAGCCGCAGCAAGACGCGCGTCCTGACCAACCAACGAAAGGGGAATGACATGACCGACAAGATCACCAACTGGACCGGAGCAGACGATGCGATGGTCGAAAACGCCATCCGGCGAGGCGCGAGCCGCCGCGAACTCCTCAAAATGCTGCTGGCGGGCGGCGCCGCGGTTGCCGCGGGCGGCGTTGTGCTTGGCCGTGCCACGCAGGCCGTCGCCGCCACGCCGGTCTCCGGCGGAAATTTCAAGGCGGCCGGCTGGTCGTCATCGACGGCCGACACGCTCGATCCGGCAAAGGCATCGCTCTCCACGGACTATGTCCGCTGCTGCTCGCTCTACAACCGTCTGACCTTCCTCGACAAGGATGGCAAGACGCAGATGGAACTGGCCGAAAGCATCGACAGCAAGGACGCAAAGACCTGGACGGTGAAGCTGCGCAAGGGCGTCACCTTCCACGACGGCAAGGACCTGACGGCTGACGACGTCGTCTTTTCGCTCAAGCGCCATCTCGACAAGTCGGTCGGCTCCAAGGTCGCCAAGATCGCCGCACAGATGACCGGCTTCAAGGCGGTCGACAAATCGACGGTCGAAATCACCCTCGCCGATCCGAATGCCGACCTTCCGACCATCCTGGCGCTGCACCACTTCATGATCGTGGCCGACGGCACCACCGACTTCTCCAAGGGCAACGGCACAGGCGCCTTCGTGCTGCAGACGTTCGAACCGGGCGTCCGTTCGGTCGTCACCAAGAACAAGAACTACTGGAAGTCGGGCAAGCCCTATCTCGACTCCTTCGAATTCATCGCCATCAGCGACGACAGCGCCCGGGTCAACGCCCTGCTTTCCGGCGATATCAATTTTGCTGCCGCGATCAATCCGCGCGCAATGAAGCTGCTGCAGAGCCAGCAGGGTTTCGAACTGTCGAAGACGACCTCGGGGAACTATACGGACCTCAACATCCGGCTCGACATGGATCCGGGCAGCAAGGCCGATTTCGTGACCGGCATGAAATACCTCGTCAACCGCGAGCAGATCGTGAAATCGGCATTGCGCGGCCTCGGCGAAATCGGCAACGACCAGCCCGTCTCGCCGGCGAACATCTTCCACAATGCGGACCTCAAGCCGAAGGCTTTCGATCCGGACAAGGCGAAGTTCCACTTCAAGAAGGCGGGCCTGCTCGGCCAGTCCATTCCGGTGGTCGCCTCGGACGCCGCGACCTCGTCGATCGACATGGCGGTCATCATCCAGGCCGCCGGCGCGGAAATCGGCATGAAGCTCGACGTTCAGCGGGTCCCATCCGACGGCTACTGGGACAATTACTGGCTCAAGGCGCCTGTCCATTTCGGCAACATCAATCCGCGCCCGACGCCGGACATCCTGTTCTCGCTGCTTTACGCCTCCAACGCGCCCTGGAACGAAAGCCAGTACAAGTCCGAGAAGTTCGACAAGCTGCTCGTCGAGGCGCGCGGCCTGCTCGACCAGGCCAGGCGCAAGGAGATCTACGGGCAGATGCAGACCATGATCTCCGAGGAAGCAGGCACCATCATCCCGGCTTACATCTCCAACGTCGATGCCCTTTCCAGCAAGGTGAAGGGTTTGGAGGCGAACCCGCTCGGTGGCATGATGGGGTACGCAATGGCGGAATACCTCTGGCTCGAAGCCTGAGAGGCGCCTGCAGGGGACCGGTCAGCCGGTCCCCTGCACTGCATTGCGCAAGATTGTTTGGCCGAACGCAACCGCAGGGAGCTTCCATGAAGTCTGGGGTTCTAAACCTCGTGTTGAAGCGGCTGGCGATCGCGATCGTCACCCTTCTGATCGTCCTGTTCGCCGTGTTTTTCGCCACCAGCATGCTGCCGGGCGACACGGCGTCGATCCTGCTTGGCCAGGCGGCGACGCCCGAGGCGGTCGCCGGTCTGCGCGAGGCCATGCATCTCAATGATCCGGCGATCCTGCGCTTCCTGCGTTGGCTTGTCGGTCTGCTCCATGGCGATCTCGGGACCTCCTACGCAAACGAAATGCCGGTCGCGGCCCTGATCGGCGGGCGCTTCGTCAACACCATGAAGCTCGCCGGCATCACCACGCTGATCTCGGTGCCGCTGGCGCTGACGCTCGGCATCACCGCCGCGATGCTACGAGGCTCCGTCTATGACCGCACCGTCACCGTGCTTTCTATCGGCGTGATCTCGGTGCCGGAATTCATGGTCGCGACCCTCGCCGTCTTGCTCTTTGCCGTTTATCTGAAATGGCTTCCGGCGTTGTCTTCGGTCAACGAGGCGCACTCGCTTGCCGACCTCGTGCGCATCTATTCGATGCCGGTGATCACCCTCACCTTCGTTATCTCGGCGCAAATGATCCGCATGACGCGCGCCGCGGTGATCGAAACGCTCTCAACGCCTTATGTCGAGATGGCGCTTCTCAAAGGCGCCTCTCGCAGCCGCATGGTGCTCAAGCACGCCCTTCCGAACGCGCTTGGGCCGATCGTCAACGCGGTCGCGCTCTCGTTGTCCTATCTGGTCGGCGGCGTCATCATCGTCGAGACGATCTTCAATTATCCCGGCATCGCCAAGCTGATGGTCGATGCGGTCGCGACCCGCGACCTGCCGCTGATCCAGAGCTGCGCGATGATCTTCTGCCTTGGCTATCTCCTGCTCATCACGGCCGCCGACATCGTCGCCATCATGTCCAACCCGAGGCTCAGATGACAGTGGCGCGCGCGGCATCCTCCCGACGGTCCTTCCTGGGCCACAGCTACAACCTCGTGGGCGTCGTGGCCTCGCTGGTCATTCTGGCGTGGACGCTGGTCGCGATCTTCGCGCCCTACATCATTCCCCATCCGATCGGCGATATCGTCGACGACGACTATTTCGGCCCGATGCGCCAGGGCCTGTGGCTCGGCTCGGACTATCTGGGGCGTGACATGCTCTCCAGGGTTCTCATGGGAGCACGCTACACCGTCGGCATATCGCTTGCCGCCGTCTCGATCGCCTGCTTTTCAGGGGTCGTGCTGGGGATGATCGCGGCCGTCACCGGCGGCTGGTTCGATACCTGCCTCAGCCGCTTCCTCGACGCCATGAACTCCATCCCCAGCAAGCTGTTCGGCCTTGTTGTCGTCGCCGCGGTCGGCTCATCGATCCCGGTGCTGATCCTGACGCTCGCCGTCATCTACATCCCGGGCGCCTACCGCTTCGCGCGGGCGCTTGCCGTCAACATCAACACCATGGATTTCATGACCGTCGCCCGCGTCCGCGGCGAGAGCACTATCTATCTCATCGGCTCCGAGATCCTGCCGAACATCATCCGGCCTGTGCTTGCTGACTTCGGCCTGCGCTTCGTCTTCATCGTACTTTTGCTCTCCGGCCTGTCCTTCCTCGGGCTCGGTCTGCAGCCGCCTTTAGCCGACTGGGGCGCGCTGGTGCGCGAGAACATCGGCGGCCTGCCCTTCGCGGCCCCGGCCGTCATCGTGCCGTCGCTGGCGATCGCCAGCCTGACCATTAGCGTCAACCTCTTAATCGACAACCTGCCGCAGAAGATCAGGGACCGGGACGCATGACCAATCTCGTCGAGGTCAGAAACCTTCGGATCGAGGCAAAGACCGACGCCGGACGTCTGGTCGAAATCATCAAGGGCGTCAGCCTCGACATCGCCGATGGCGAGATCGTCGCCCTGATCGGCGAGAGCGGCTCCGGCAAGACGACGGTGGCGCTCTCCCTCATGGGCTATGCGCGGCCCGGCTGCCGGATTACTGGCGGCGAGATCAATGTCAACGGCAAGAACATGGCTGCGCTTACCGAGCGGGAACGCGCCAGGTTGCGCGGCACCGACATCGCCTATGTTCCGCAAAGCGCCGCCGCCGCCTTCAACCCCTCGTCGACCATCATCGAGCAGGTGATCGAAGTCACGCGCATCCACGGCCTGATGCCACCCGAGCAGGCGCGAAAGCGCGCGGTCGAGCTGTTCCGGGCCTTGTCGCTGCCTGATCCGGACGGTATCGGCGCCCGTTATCCGCACCAGGTTTCAGGCGGGCAATTGCAGCGGCTGGCGGCCGCCATGGCGCTGATCGGCGATCCCAAACTGGTCATCTTCGACGAGCCGACGACCGCACTCGACGTGACGACCCAGATCGACGTGCTCAAAGCATTCAAGTCGGTGATGAAGGCGGGCGGCATAGCGGGTGTCTACGTTTCCCACGACCTCGCGGTCGTCGCCCAGATCGCAGATCGCATCGTGGTGCTGAAGGGCGGCGAGGTGCAGGAGACCGGCACGACGGCCGGAATCCTTTCGGCTGCCCAGCATCCCTATACACGGGAATTGCTGGCCGCTTTCGAGCCGAAGTCGAGGCAGATACGGGCGGATGAAGATTCCGGACCAAAGCCGCTGCTTCGCATCGACAATCTGATAGCCGGATACGGCCCGGTGAAAGGTGACGGGCAGCCGGTTATCCGCGCGGTCGATTCCGTCAGCCTGGTCGTGGAGAAGGGCCGCAATCTCGGTGTCATCGGCGAGTCCGGTTGCGGAAAATCGACGCTGGCGCGCGCCATCGCGGGCATTCATCCGGCGGCGACCGGCGATATCGTCTTCGACGGCAAGGCACTGGAGCGCGCCGCCCGGAAACGCACTCGCGACCAGCTGCGCGAGATGCAGATCGTGTTCCAGTATGCCGATACCGCGCTCAATCCCGCCAAGCCCATTGAGGACATCATCTCGCGACCGCTGGCTTTCTATCACGGGCTCGACAAGCAGGCGCGCTCGAAGCGTGTCGACGAGTTGCTCGACATGGTGCGCCTGCCGAGGTCGCTGCGCTACCGTCATCCCTCGGAGCTCTCGGGCGGCCAGAAACAGCGCGTGAACTTCGCGCGCGCGCTGGCGGCCGGTCCGAAGCTCATCATCTGCGACGAAATCACCTCAGCGCTCGACACGGTTGTAGCGTCCGCCGTGATCGAGCTACTCAAGGAGCTGCAGCGCGAGCTGGGGCTCTCCTATATCTTCATCAGCCACGACCTCTCCGTCGTCGAGGCCATCTGCGACGAGATCATGGTCATGTACAATGGTGAGCGGGTGGAGCAGATCACGCCCGACAAGGTGAAAGCGCCCACGCACCCTTATTCCAAACTTCTGTTTTCCTCCGTGCCGAAGCTCGATCCGACCTGGCTCGACGGCCTCGTCCGCGACCCCGAGCTCGTCACTCAGTACGGCCACCGCTGACCAAACTGACCGGAGGGGATTCGCCGGACTACAATTGCGAGCAGAGCCGGTAGGCCTCATAGATTGACGAGTAGATGTCCCTGCTGGCGACCGCGTCTCCAATGCGGTGCAGGACGAAGGATCCTGGAGCTTGGAGCCCTTGCACCCCCTTTGTCGCCACTCCCGTCATGAGCGCGGTGTCGGTGACGCCCTCATTGGCGGAGCGGGCACGCAATTCCTGATAGGTATCTTCCACAGGTGCCGTGCCGCGCTCGACAATGAGTTGGGCCGCGGTCATTTCCGTTTCTGCACCGGTGAGCTCATGCCGGAACCGGGCGGCGATGCCGTTGCCGTGGCGCGCTGCCTTGATGAGCCGCAGATCGCCGACGACCCGGATGCCGAGTTCGGACGCGAGTTTGCGGAAACTGACCCGGTCCGGATAGGGTGTCTCGATCGCAAGGGTGTCGTCAGCCATGGCCAGGCTGACCGCATGTCCCAGGCGGGCAAGATGCAGGGCACAGGATATGGCGGCCTGGCGTCCAGTCTCATCGTAGATGAGCACATCGGCCTTCGCGGGCACGACCCCGGTCAAGATATCCCAGACGCTGTCGCAATGTTCAGCGCCCTCCAGCCACTCCATGTCCGGGATGCCGCCTGTGGCGACGATAACGGCATCCGGTTTCTCGGCAAGCACTCCATCTGCGTCCGCATAGGTGTTGAGGCGGACATCCACGCCCAGGCGCGCGAGCTCTTCGGCGCGCCAGTCGACTATACCGATCAGATCCTTGCGGTCGGAAGCCGAGGCCGCAACCAGCACCTGCCCGCCGAGCCGGGCCCCAGCTTCGAACAAGGTCACGCTGTGCCCGCGCTCGGCGGCGACCCGGGCCGCCTCCATCCCGCCCGGACCACCGCCGACGACGACCACCCGTTTCGGCGTTTCGGTCCAGTCAATGATGTGGCTGACGATCGTTTCATGGCCGCTGGCGGGGTTGTGAATGCAATGGACCTTCTTGTACAGGCAGTAGGACGCGCCGACGCACGGGCGGATGCGGTCTTCTTCGCCCCGCATCACCTTGTTGACGATATGCGGGTCGGCAATATGCGCTCGAGTCATGCCGACCAGATCGACAAGGTTTGCGCGGATCGCGTGCCGCGCCGTGGCTACGTCCCTGATGGCGGCGGCGTGGATGACCGGCAGCCTGGTTTCCCGCTTGAACTGCCCAACCAACGGCAGAAACGGCGCGCTCCTGATAAACATGCCGGGCATATTCTGCTCGGCCAGCGACAAGTCGGTGTCCATGCGGCCGAAGATGCAGTTGAAGAAATCGACATGGCCTTCGCGCTCGAACAGCCGGGCGAAGGCAAGGCCTTCCTCGAAATCCGATCCGTCGTCAACCGCCTCGTCGATCACGAAGCGGATCCCGACGGCGAAGTCGTCGCCCACCGCGCGGCGGATCGCTTCGTGAACCATCAGCCCGAAGCGCGCGCGGTTTTCCAGCGAGCCGCCGAAAGCGTCCGTGCGCCTGTTGGTTCTGCGCGACAGGAATTGGCCGATCAGATGGCCGCCGGTGACGGTCTCGACGCCGTCCAGGCCGCCGTCAACGCAGCGCCTGGCGGCACTGGCGTAGTCCTTGACGATCCTGTCGATGTCCGCGGCGTCCATTTCTTTGGGGAAATTCCGGTTTCGCGTCTCGCGGACGCGTGACGGCGCAACCGGGGGCAACCAGTGACCGGCATAGGCAGTAGCTCGCCGGCCGAGATGCGAGACCTGACACATGACCGTCGCGCCGTGGCGATGAATTCGCTGCGACAGCGATTGGAGATGAGGGATGATGCGATCGCTGGAAAGATCCAGCTGACCGCCGCCCCAGCTCGAATCGGGCGACGTCATCGCCGAGCCGCCGACCATAGTCATCGCCAGGCCGCCGCGCGCCTTCTCTTCATGATAGCGCTGATAGCGCTCGAGCGGCAGGCCACCCTCGTCCAGCATTGAGGCATGACTGGTGCTGACGACGCGGTTGCGCAGCGTTAGACCCTTGAGCCGAAACGGCTGAAGCAGTGGATCGCCGGATGTGCTCCCCGCTTGGAATGCCGCTGCCGGCACATGCTGCTCCGAACCATTCATGAGGGTTATAGTTCGCGATTTGCAGGACCGCAGGAAAGCTTGAAAATTGTTGGGGCGGCTATACGCTTGGCGTATGGCTGGCTTCGCAAAACTCGTTCCATCCGCACGCGGACTCCTCGTTTTCGAGGCCGCTGTCCGTTCAGGAAGTTTCACGGCTGCAGCGCGCGAGTTCAACGTCACGCAACCCTCGATCAGCCGCAGCATCGCTCAGCTGGAGGCCGATCTCGGCGTGGCTCTGTTCACGCGCGGTCCAACGGGATTGTCCCCGACCCCGGAGGGGCGCGCCCTCTATTCGGCTGTACGGGAAGGATTTGACGGCATCGAGGAGGCGATCGGCACGATCAAGCGGAACAGTGCCGCAAAGCCGGTGGTTACCCTTTCGCTCTCGAGCTCTCTCGCTACGCACTGGTTCGTTCCGAGGTTAACGGCGTTCAACACGCGATTTCCCGACGTGGACCTGAGGTTCGAACTCATCGCCGGCGTTCTGCGAGGACCCGCCGAGAATGTCGAGCTTGCCACCAGAATCCTGGCCGACGACGACATCCACTATCACCGCTGGGCCTTCTCGCCGGAAATCATCGTTCCGGTGTGCAGCCCATCCTATCTGTCGCACCACGGCCGCTTGAACCATGACTCGGACGGCGAAGGTCATATCCTGCTTCATCTCACCGACGCCAAGGAGCAGTGGCTGGACGCCTGGGGCAGCGTAGCCCACCGCAAGACCAGCAGGGCGAAATGGCTCGAATTCTCGGACTACGCGGTCGTGCTTCAAGCCGCGATGAACGGAGAAGGCGTGGCGCTCGGCTGGCTCAGCAATGTCTCAAGGGCACTGCTTCAGGCAACGCTCGTTCCGGCCTCGGACAGGCAGATCAACACCGGACGGATCCATGAATTGATTGCACCTCGCTCACGGCCAGTGCGGCCGATCGTCTCCGATATCCGCGCCTGGATGATCGCCGAGATGCAAGCCGAGTTGAAAGCGTTGCGCGCACTATTGCAGCCCGGGGTCCTGTAGCCCGGACCGCAGCAGACAACTGCAGCGCCCGGCACAGCTACCCGCTGACTACATGGGAAACAGGCTGGGCAGCGGCATGTGCGATTTGACGATCGGCGACTTCAGCACCACGAAGCTGAAATACTTGTCGATGCCGATATCCATATCGGTCAGCCGCTCCATGATCGTCTGGTACTCGCCAATCCCGGCGGTCACGAATTTCATCAGATAGTCGTAACCGCCCGACACGAGGTGGCATTCGATGACCTGATCGATCTTCTCGACGACGGCGAGAAAGCGGGCAAAGTCCACCTGGCGATGGTTCTTCAAGGTGATTTCGGTGAACACGGTCAGTGTCTGGCCGAGCTTGCCGATGTTGACCTGCGCGGAATAGCCCTCGATATAACCTTCCGACTGGAGCTTCTTGACCCGCATCAGGCACGGGCTCGGCGACAGGTGCACCAGTTCGGCCAATTCCACATTGGTGATGCGGCCGTTCTTCTGCAATTCATGCAGAATCTTGATGTCGATCCGATCCAGTTTCACGTCCATCTCCGAAGAACGCAAGCCACAGCACAAAATGCCGCCACTTCTCTAGCCGTGACACTACCACAGCCCGCAGGCCTGTCTATCCGATGGGCCTGCTCTGACACGCAGGGACTCTCGATTTCATTGCGCGCTACGGAATAAAATTCTGCCTGAAGCATAACTGCGGCAGCGGCTGCCTGCGCAACGCGCTAGATTCGAGCCTCAAAGGCAGAGAGAGGACCATGCGCGCGCCGCTGCAACAGATCGAGACATCCGACGAACTGCCGCAATCCGCGGATGCGGTGGTGATCGGCGGCGGCATTGTCGGCGTCTTCGCGGCCTACTACCTGGCTAGGCGCGGCTTGAAGGTCGCGCTTGTCGAAAAAGGACGCATCGGCGCCGAGCAGTCCAGCAGGAACTGGGGATGGTGCCGCCAACAGAACCGCGACGCCCGCGAGCTGCCGATGGCGACGCGCAGCCTCGATCTCTGGGAGCGCTTTGCGGCCGAAAGCGGCCAGGACACCGGCTTTCGCCGCTGCGGCCTGCTCTATCTCAGCAATGACGAGGCGGAACTGGCCGGCTGGGCGCGCTGGCGTGACTTCGCCAGAACAGCGGGCGTCACCACGCACATGCTCGACAGCGCCGAGGCCAGCGGGCGGGGCCGCGCCACCGGCCGTACCTGGAAAGGCGGCGTCTTCTCGCCGACCGACGGCACCGCCGATCCGTCGCAGGCCGCGCCAGCGGTCGCCCGCGCCATCGTCCAGCTTGGCGGCACGGTGCATCAGAATTGCGCCGCGCGCGGTATCGAGACCGAGGGCGGTCGCCTGTGCGGCGTGGTCACGGAAAGCGGTACGATCCGCACGAGGGCGGCGGTTTTGGCCGGTGGCGCCTGGGCGTCCTCCTTTTGCCGTCAGTTCGGCTTCCGCTTCCCGCAGGCCTCGATCCGCTCCTCCATCCTGTCCGTCTCGCCCGGCGCGGGGGGCTTGCCGGATGCGCTACACACGGCAAAAATCTCGGCGACGCGGCGCGGTGACGGCGGCTACACGCTCGCCATAAGCGGCCGCGGACGCGTCGACGTGACGCCGCAGCAGCTGCGCTTCGCTTCGCAGTTCGTCCCCATGTTCCTGAAGCGCTGGCGCAGCCTCGCGCCCGGCGGGTTGCAGGGGGTGCGCTCAGGCCACGAAACGCTCCAACGCTGGCGGCTCGACCGGCCGACGCCGATGGAGCGGATGCGTATCCTCGATCCGATGCCGGATCAGGCGACCATCCGCCTGACCCATGCCCGCGCGCTCGAGCTGCTGCCTGCGCTGCGGCAGACGAAGATCAGCGCGGCCTGGGCGGGCTACATCGACAGCACCCCGGACGGCGTGCCGGCCATCGGCGAGATCCACGCCGTTCCAGGCTTCTTCCTGGCTGCCGGATTTTCGGGTCACGGCTTCGGCATCGGACCCGGTGCCGGGCACCTCGTCGCCGATCTTGTCACCGGGTTGGAGCCGATCGTCGATCCGAAATCCTACGATCCGCGGCGTTTCGATGCTTCGGCGTGGGGCAAGGTCGCCGACTTCTAGTTTCAAACGCGACATTCCGACCTCGCTTGGCAGGTGAACCCTCCGGATTGCATCAGCTCTCCCGAAGAAAGGCACCGATGGGGGCAGGCCGGATGGGGGCCTGCCCGCGAAACCGGCCGACATCCTCGGGCCTACAGCCGGCGTGGGCCGCGATGAGTTCGGCGGCTGCCAACTGGCAATAACGCCCCTGGCAGCGCCCCATGCCGACGCGCGAGAGCGATTTCACCCTGTTGGCCTCGCCGCCGCCGAGAGTCGTGCCCTCGCGCACGGCCCCGGCAGTGACGTTCTCGCAGCGGCAGACGATCGTATCGTCGGGAAGCGCCCTCACCATCGCGCCTGGCCAAGGAAAGGCCTGGGCCAGACCGCGGGCAAAGCGCTCGAGCCGTGCGAGCCTGCGCAGGTCGGCGCCGACGGTGGGCACCGGGCTTCCAAGATCGGCAAGGCACTCCGCCGCGGCAAGGCGCCCGGCGATCTCCGCGCCGTCCGCCCCGAGAGGACGAGCCCCATCACCGGCCAGGTAGATGCCATTGCCGGCCCGTCCCATCCGGTCGGTCTTCGGCAGCCACTGCCGCCATTGCTCGTCATAGGTGAAGGCGCATCCCGCAAGGTCAGTCAGATGAGTCTCCGCCCGCAGGTGCCAGCCGATCCCGATCATGTCGCATGGGGTGACGCGCTCCCGGCCGCCGGCGTCGCGCCAGCGCATCCCGGTGACACCCCGTCCATCGGCCTCGATTTGCAAAGGCGTCACGCCAGCGTGGTAGCGGCGACCAAGCCGCGCCCGCAGGGCCAGCCCGCGCAACGCCACGATTGGTCGGGCGGCAAGTCCCCAGAACCCGCGCATCTGCTGGCGCCAGGAAGAGGTGTCGAGCACCGCCGCCACATCCGCTCCGGCCTTGAGGAGTTGCATGCCAACCAGCGTCAGCAAGGGGCCCGACCCGATAAGCACGATGCGCCATCCGAGCGCGACGCCCTGCGCCTTGAGCGCGATCTGCGCCGCGCCAAGGCTGAAGACGCCGGCGTTCTGCCAGCCAGGGATCGGGGCGACGCGGTCTGAAGCGCCGGTGGCGAGGATCAGGCGGTCGTAGAAGACGACCTCCGCGCCGCCCTCCCCCAGCACATGCAGCCGCCCCTCATGCACG
This sequence comes from Mesorhizobium sp. M1A.F.Ca.IN.022.07.1.1, assembly GCF_003997575.1. Classification (NCBI taxonomy): domain Bacteria; kingdom Pseudomonadati; phylum Pseudomonadota; class Alphaproteobacteria; order Hyphomicrobiales; family Phyllobacteriaceae; genus Mesorhizobium; species Mesorhizobium sp. M1A.F.Ca.IN.022.07.1.1. The sequence goes on along the minus strand of NZ_RZST01000038.1, from coordinate 14,513 downwards.
GCGATGACGGAGCTGCGCGCGCAATAAGTGAGCCGCCCTTCATCGGCCATCCGGTCGAAGAGCAAATGCAACGCGCGAGCCTTGTCCGCCTCAGAGCCGTACAGTTGCTCCGGAGTTCGGACGAACCCGGCAGGCGGGCGGCGATAGATCTGCCCACCCGCGCGGTGCCCTTCATCGATCACCACCGGATGGAGCCCGGCCTCGACCAGTGTCGCCGCGGCCCTTATGCCGGCGGGGCCCGCACCTACGATCACGATGCGCGGCGATGAGGGCTCGCTCACGGCCAGTTCTCCGGCGGCGTCGTGTGCAGCCGCATGCCTTCGACGACAAGAGTTGTGCACGCACGCAGGCGCGGTCCCTCTTCTTGCCACACCCAGCAGTCCTGGCAGGCTCCCATCAGACAGAAACCTGCGCGCGGCTCGGGACCGAACTCGGAACTCCGGAGCGCATGTGCTGTAGCCAGCATTGCGGTCAGCACGGTGTCGCCGTCCAGCGCGTTGCGCGTCTCACCGTCGAGAAGGAATTGCACCTCCTCGCGATCGCGCTCGGCCAGCCGGACGATGCGGCCGACCGTCATCATTCGGCGGCCTCTCGTACCGGCCCCGGACGAGGCAGTTCGGGAAAGCGTTCGCAGACCGCCTCGAAGGCCGCTTGGACGCCTTCCGGCCCGGAGCGATCTTTCATGCGGCGAAAAATCTCCGTCTTGGCGAAGAACCGCCAGTGGATCGGCAAGGCGTCCAGCAGAGCGTGGAGCCGATCATAGGCGGCCGGCGTCCACTGCGCTTCGTAGCTGTCGCGCTCCGGCCCGAAATGGAAATGGCCGGCGGCCGGCTTGTGCCTCGCGCGCAGCCGCTCCGTCGCGTGCTCGTCGACTTCGCCGCCGCGGATAACGACCCCGTAGTCGCTTTCGGCTGCGGCCCGCGAGAGATAGCCGCGCCGCACATCCTCAGCGACCCGCCAGGGCTCGCGCTGAAACGGATCGCCGCGTCCGCCGCCGCCGGCGGAGCGGATCGCGAGCACGTCGCCCGGCTGCAGCACCGCCGTGTCGATGTTGCCCAGCCGCCGCTCGCGGTCGGTGCCCGGATTGACGACCATGTCCGACAAGCCGGCCGCCTTGCCGCCCAGCACGCCCCAGGGACGGAAGAAGCTGCGGTCGCGATTGCGCGCCGTAATCCGGGAGTCGGGGGCAAAGACACGAAAAGCCATCTCCGTCGCCAGCCCGCCGCGCCAGCGGCCCGCACCGCCGCTGTCCTGGGCGAGCCCATATTTCACGAACTCGACCGGCGTCTCGGTCTCGGTGATCTCGATCGGCGTGTTCTTGAGATAGGCGGCATCGGCGCCCGATCCATTGGTGCCATCGCGACGCGGCATCGCGCCGCCGCCGCCCACGACGGGGTTGACCGCCGCGATGACGCTCCGGCTGGTGCGCTCATCGATGGTCATGACGTTGACGATGCAGTTGTTGCCGGCCGGCGCCGCCGGCAAGCGCTCCGGCAGCACCTGTGAGAAGGCCCCGAAGATGACCGAGCGCAGCCGGGCGCAGGTGAGCGAGCGCATGCCGACGGCGGCGGGATGGACGGGGTTCAGCACCGAACCTTGCGGCGTGATGCAGGTGAACGGCCGGGTGAGGCCCGTGTTGAGCAGGATTTTCGGGTTGAGCGTGTAGAGCACGTAATACACCCCGACCAAAAGCATCGTGTGGCGCGGGTCGCCGCCCGAAGGCACGTTGAGAGAGGAGCCGAGCTGCGGATCGGAGCCGGTGAAGTCGAGCACGGCCTCATCGCCTTTGATCGTCAGCGTCAGCTTCAGCCGGCAGGGATTGGCCTCGACCGAATCCTCATCGGCATAGTCGGCGAATTGCCAGGTGCCGTCGGGCATGGCGCGCAGGACGTCCCGCGCCTGTGCTTCGGCATGGTCAAGAAGAGCGGCAACGCCTTCGAGGAAGCCGGCCTTGCCGAACTTCTTCACCATCGCCTGGATCTTGCGCTCGCCGGTGTTGAGCGCGCCGACCAGCGCCTTGATGTCGCCGATGTTGAGGTCCGGCTTGCGCACATTGGTGCTCATGATCCTGAGGATCGTGTCGTCGAAGACGCCTTCCCTCACCAGCTTCATCGGCGGAAAGCGGATGCCTTCCTGATGGATTTCGGTGAGCGCACGGCTGAGCGAAGCCGGCACAGCCCCGCCCATGTCGGTGTTGTGGATGTGCCCTCCCGTCCAGGCGACGATCTCGCCGTCGACGAAGACCGGCTTCCACAAATGCGTATCGGGCGCGTGCGTGGCGACGTGGCCGGAATAGGGATCGTTGGTGAAGGCGACGTCTCCCGGCCGGTAGTCGTTCACCATGGCGATCGCACGGTGATAGGAAAGCCCCGGATACCACGTGGCGCCGAGTTCCATCGGGACGGCGAAGGTCGCTCCCGAGCGATCCATCAGCATCACCGTAAAATCCTGCGTCTCCTTGACGAAGGCGGAGTGCGCGGTGCGGTGCAGCGTGTGGGCCATGTTCTCGGCCGCCGCGCGGGCATGGTTAGCCAGAACCTGAAGATTTGTGCGGTCGAACAAGGCGTCACTCCGCGAAAGTCAGAACGAGATTAAGGTGGCGATCGACCCGCGCCTGCGTTCCGGCGGGGAGAGCGAAGGTGGTATCTTCCTGGACCACCACCGCAGGCCCGTGAAACGCGCTGCCCGGCGCCAGGGTCTGGCGGTCATGGAGGTCGATGGTCTCGACGGTCAGACCGGTGTAGACCGGCACCCGGCGCGCCGGATGGGTCGGGACGTCGATCTCCTCGGTCTCGGGGAAGGAGAGCGCCGGACCTGCGCCTATCGCGGACAGCCGAACATTCACGAGCTCGATCGCGCCGTCCGGATCGTGGAAGTCGTAGAGCTGCTCATGGGTACGGTGGAATGCCTGCTCGATCGCGGCCGCATCGCCGTCCGCCAGCCATTGGGGCGAAAGGACGACCTCGATCTCATAGCTCTGGCCGAAGTAGCGCATGTCGCAGGAGAGTGTGAGTTGCGCGGCCGCATCGTGCTCCTGCGCCGCAAGCCAGTCGCGGCCCTCCTGCGCAAGCGCCTCAAAGGCCTCGCAGATTCCGGGAAGCGACGCGCCGGAAAGCGGGCTGAAGATGGTGCGGATGAAGTCCCCGCGCAGATCAGCCACCAGTCCACCCAGCGCCGATACCACACCGGGGCGGCGGGGCGCCATGACGCGCTTGATGCCGAGCTCGCGGGCCAGGAAGGCACCAAGCATCGGGCCGCCGCCGCCGAATGGCATCAGGGTGAAATCGCGCAGATCGACGCCGGCGCGCGAGGCGAGCTTCTCGACCTCGACGAACATTTCCGACACCGCGATGTCGAGGATCGCCTGCGCGGTCTGCTCGACCGGACGGCCGAGCCGCATCGCAAGTTCGCCGACCGCGCGATGCGCCAGTTGGGTCTCGATGCTGAGCTGGCCATAGGCCATCTCGCTATGGCCGAGCCATCCGCACACCACCATGGCGTCGGTCACCGTCGCCCGCTCACCGCCACGGCCGTAGCATGCGGGTCCCGGCGTCGAACCGGCCGATTCCGGCCCGACCCGCAGCACTCCTTGCGCGTCGACGCTGGCGATCGAGCCGCCGCCGACACCGATCGAGCTCACCGACACGGAAGGGATATGGAGCGGAAATTCGCCGATCAGCTCGCCGGTGCCGAACTGCGGCTCGCCGTTTATGATGAGCGCGAAATCGGCCGAGGTTCCGCCGATGTCGAGGGTGAGAACCTTATCCTCGCCGGCCTGACGCGCCAGCCACGAGGCGCCGATGACGCCCGAGGCCGTTCCCGACAGCAGCATGTTCACGCAGGCGCGCTTGCCTTCGGCGGCGTTCATCAGCCCGCCGTTCGACTTCGTCAGCATCGGCCGGGCCGGCACGCCGCGATGCTTCAGCCGCTCTTCCAGCGCGGTCAGATAGCCGGAGACGCGCGGATGGACATAGCCATTGAGAATGGCGGTCGAGCTGCGCTCGTATTCGCGGATGACCGGCCACACCTCGGCGGAGGTGAAGACGAAGAGGTCGGGCGCCAGGCGCGCGATCGCCGCCTTTACCGAGGTTTCCTGCGCGGCGTTGCGCCAGGAATGAAGGAAGGACACGATGATCCCCTGCGCCCCGTTCGCTTTCGCGGCCGCGACCGCGCTCTCCACCGCCGCCGTGTCGGGCGCCTGGGATTCATTGCCATCGGCGCGCATGCGGGCCGGAATGCCGAACACCATGTCGCGCGAGATCAGAGGATCCGGCCGCGCGCAGAACAGCGAATACATGTCCGGCATGCGAAGCCGCGCGAGTTCGATCACGTCCTCGAAGCCGGCATTGGTGAATAGCGCCAGCGGCGCGCCCTTGCGCTGGATGATGGTGTTGATGCCGACCGTCGTGCCGTGCACGAAGCGCGTCATATGGGTCGCGTCGAAGCCTTCGCGTTCGGCTAGCAAGGTGAGCCCCGTCATCAGCTCGGCACCCGGATCTTCCGGCGTCGTCAGCACCTTCAGCGAAGCGACGCGTCCGGAGTTTGCTTCGAGCGCGCAGAAATCGATGAATGTCCCGCCGATATCGACGCCGACCTTCCAGTCGGCCTTCTTCAGCGCCTCATCCGTCGCAATGGCTCCATCCATGATGCGTCCCTTTCCGTCTGCTCGGAAACTCGCACGAGCGGACAGTCACGGTCCAAGATGGATGATGGGCAAGAATATAAGTCGTACTTATACCTTGACGCTATGCTCGCCGACAACGGCGGAGCAGGCCGTGCGGATGTCATCGCGCATCGTTTCGTCGGCCCTCGAAAGGGCTCGTGCGCGGGACGTGAGCAGCGCGATCGGGAATTCCGGGCCGCCCGCCAGCGGCCTGACAGCGAGGCCGGAAAACTGGTGCCACGGCAGCAGCGCGTCGACGAGAGCCACGCCCAGACCAGCCTGGACGAAGCCGACGGCAGAAATCGAAACGTCGATCTCCAGCGACGGTGAAAGCGCCACGCCTTGCGCGCGGGCCGCGTGGGCCAGCTCGTCGGCGGGACGCGTGTTGCCGCGATAGGATATCAGTTGCTGCCCGACGAGATCGGCGAGCGTCAGCTCGGGCTTATTCTGCAGCGCGTGTCCGCGCGGCAGCAGGCAGGCGAAGCCGACGCTGCCGATCACCTCGGCCTCGATATCGGGAGGCAGGCGGTCATCCATGGCCACGCCGAGGCTGGCATCGCCGGCGCGCAGCATGTCTACAATCGCGGCGATCGGCGCGCTATGGGAACGCAGCAGCATGTCGGGATGCTGCGCCCGAAATGCGGTGAAGGCGCGCGGCAATATCGCCATGGCCGGCGGCGGCGAGGCGGCGACCCGCACCAGTCCAGTCCGACCGAGACGCAGATCGGTGGTCTTGCGGCGCAGGCCGTCGAGCCCCGCCGACAGCCTCTCGGCATCGGGAAAGATCTCGAGCGCCTCAGGGGTCGGCCGCAGCCTGCCCTTGACCCGCTCGAACAGCGTGAAGCCGAGCTCGTCCTCAGTGTGGAGCAGTATCTGGCTGAGCGCGGGCTGGGAGATGTTCAGCATTCGCGCCGCGGCGGTCACGGTGCCCGCGCGCATGACGGCGATGAACACTTCGAGCTGCCGGGCCCGCATTCCTACTCCATAGGTAAAACTTATGGCTTTTATCCAAAGCCATCTTTGACGCATTGCCGCGGCGCCGACAAGATGGATCAGGATCAGCCCTCTGCGCTAAGGAACGACAATGGATGTGATCGTGCTGGGCGGCGGCCTGATGGGGACGGCTTCCGCCTATTTCCTGGCCAGGCGCGGCGCCCGCGTGACGCTGATCGAGCGCAACCGGATCGGCAGTGGAGCAACCGTCGCCTCCTTCGGCAACATCCGGCGCACGGGGCGTCATCTGTCGCAGCTTCCGCTGGCCCACCGCTCGCTCCGGCTGTGGGGCGAGGCCGAAAAAATGCTGGGGCGCGATGTCGAATTCCGCGCCACCGGTCACGTGCGGCTGATCTTCGATGAAGGCGGTCTCGCCGACATGCGCAGCTATGCCGAGGCGGCGCGTCCCTGGGGACTCGAGCTGGAGCAGCTCAGCCCGCGCGAGATCCGCGCGCGTTTTCCCGGCCTCGGTCCGGACGCGATCGCGGCGTCGTTCTCTGCGCATGACGGCAGCGGCAATCCGCGGCTGATCGCGCCGGCCTTCGCCGATGCCGCCCGCAAGCTGGGCGCGAAAATCATCGACGAAGCTCGGGTCGAAAGGATCGAGCGGACCGACTCCGGTTTCCTTGTCGCCAGTTCAAAAGGCGCTTTCGCCGGCGAATGCCTGGTCAACACCGCCGGCGCCTGGGGCGCGCGCGTCGCCGCGCTGTTCGGCGAAGAGGTCCCGCTCGATGCCCGCGGTCCACAAATGGGTGTGACCGAGCCACTGCCGCACCGGATCCTGCCGGTGGTCGGCATCTGGACGCGCGACAAGGACTATGGCGCCTATCTGCGTCAGGTCGAGCGCGGCAACATCGTCTTCGGCGGCGCGGCCGAAAGAGTGTCGGTGGACCTCGATCCAGGCCATGCGGCCGCCGACCCCATGCGCCTGCCGACGCAATTGCGGGCCGTCGCGCGGCTGCTGCCGGCGATCGCGCAAGTCGCGGTCATCCGCACCTGGTCGGGCTGCGAAGGCTATGTCCGCGACATGCTGCCGGTCATGGGACGCTCGTCGACGACGCCGGGCCTGTTCCACGCCTTCGGCTTCAGCGGGCACGGCTTCCAGCTCGGTCCGGGTGTCGGCGACGCCATGGCCGAGCTCATCACCACCGGCGACTGCGAAACGGCCCTCGACGATTTTAGGATAGATCGCTTCAATCGCGGAGCCTGACGAGGCGAGTCGATCCCCTGGGCTCAGGCGTCCTTTGACGCGGAAGAAGGGAGCTTTCCATCTGTCCGAATGACGGCTTGTTGGGTGAGCAGAAAGGTCGCTTTCGGATGGCTCAGACTGGAGTTCGCCCCCAGCAAACCGCGGCCGCGGATTGGAACGCGTGGGCGCTGCGCGACAAGCGATTCATAAGTGTCGTTGTACGAGCATTCCCCGATCGGCGATTCTTATCCCATGCTTTGCTCAGCCCTATCGGCTTAATGTCGAACGCAGGATGCCGCGCAGAACATGGCGCGCTTCTACGGACTTTCCATCGAAACGACATTGTTTTGCGGCGCTTCGGCCAAAGGATGACGACTGAACCTAGACAGTAAGGAGCTTGCGTACATCGGGCCTGTCCAGATCCTCGGCGGGGCCGGTATGCACGATCTGGCCGCGATCCATGATGTTGACCTCGTCGGCAAGCTCGCGGCAGAAATCCAGATACTGCTCGACCAGAAGCACCGCGATCCCCGCCTGGTCGCGCAGATAGCGGATGGCGCGGCCGATGTCTTTGATGATTGATGGCTGGATGCCTTCGGTCGGCTCGTCGAGCACGAGCAGCTTCGGCCGCATCACCAGCGCGCGGCCTATGGCGAGCTGCTGCTGCTGGCCGCCGGACAAGTCGCCGGCGCGGCGGCCGAGCGTCTGCTTCAACCCTGGAAACAGCTCGAAGACATGAGCTGGAACGTTGCGGTCGGCGCGCTTCAGCGGTGCGAACCCCGATTCCAGATTTTCGCGCACCGTGAGCAGGGGAAAGATTTCCCTGCCCTGCGGCACGAATGCGATGCCCGACCGGGCGCGGTCATACGCCGCGCTCCGCTCGAGCGCTTTCCCCTCGAAGGCAACACTTCCGCTCGTCAGCCTATGATGGCCGACGATGGATCTCATCAGACTGGTCTTGCCGACGCCGTTGCGGCCGAGTACGCAGGTGATCTTGCCCGCGCCCGCTTTCAGCGAAACGCCGCGCAGCGCCTGGGCGGCGCCGTAATGGAGCGTGGCGTCGGAGACTTCGAGCATGGTCAGCCCCTTCTCCAGCACCTGAGGAAGGAAAGGTCGAAACGATGCAACGAGACCCGCCAGATCATGCTCAGCGCCCCAGATAGACTTCGACGACGCGTTCGTCGGCCGAAACGAAATCGAGCGTGCCTTCCGACAGCACCGAGCCCTCGTGCAGGCAGGTGACCTTGACGCCGAGCTCGCGCACGAAATGCATGTCGTGCTCGACGACGACAACCGAATGGTCGCGGGCGATGTCCTTGAGCAGGCGCGCCGTCTCCTCGGTCTCCGCGTCGGTCATGCCGGCGACCGGCTCGTCGACGAGGAGCAGCTTCGGGTCTTGTGCCAGCAGCATGCCGATCTCCAGCCACTGCTTCTGGCCATGGCTGAGATTGGCGGCGACCTCCCCGCGCTTGTCGCCGAGGCGGATGATGCCGAGGATGGCGTCGATGCGCCTGGCCCCGCTCGGCGAGCCGCGATGGAAGAGCGCTGGAAAGATCGAGCGCGGCCCCTTCAGCGCCAGCATCAGATTGTCCTCGACGCTGTGGCTCTCGAAGACGGTCGGCTTCTGGAACTTGCGGCCGATGCCCATCATCGCGATCTCGGCTTCGTCATGCCTGGTGAGATCGACCCGACCGTCGAAGAATACCTCGCCCTCGTCCGGCCGCGTCTTGCCGGTGACAATATCCATCATCGTCGTCTTGCCGGCGCCGTTGGGTCCGATGATGGCGCGCATCTCGCCCTTGTCGAGCACCAGCGACAGGTTGTTGATGGCGCGAAAGCCGTCGAAGGAGACCGAGACGCCGTCCAGATATAGAATGGTGTTCGACTTGCTCATGGTCGCTTACTCCGCCGGCTGCGGTTCGGGGCCGTTGGCCGACCACGCGCCCGGCGTTCTCGCCGCCGAGCGCTCGATCTTCGGCTGCGCTTCCGGCGGGTCGATGCCGGCTTTCGCGGCGAGCGAGGCCGCGCGCAGCGCCCTGGCCTTGCCGCGCCAGCTATCCCACATGCCGACCACGCCCTTGGGCAGGAACAGCGTTACGGCGACGAACAACCCGCCAAGCGCGAATAGCCAGAATTCAGGCAGCACGCCGGTGAACCAGGATTTGCCGGCATTGACCAGGAGCGCGCCGATAATCGGGCCGACGATGGTGCCGCGCCCGCCGACGGCGGTCCAGATCACCACTTCGATCGAATTGGCGGGCTCGAACTCGCCGGGATTAATGATGCCGACCTGCGGCACGTAAAGCGCGCCGGCGATGCCGGCCATGACGGCCGAGACGCTGAAGGCGAAGAGTTTTACATTCTCGGCCCGCCAGCCGAGGAAGCGGGTGCGGCTTTCGGCGTCGCGCACCGCCATCAGCAGCTTGCCGTATTTGGAGCGCACGATCGCCGCAGTGACAAAGACCGCGAACGCCAGCGTGACGGCGCTTGCTGAAAACAGCGCCGCGCGCGTCGCGTCGGCCTGGATGTTGAAGCCGAGGATGTCCTTGAAATCGGTCAGGCCGTTATTGCCTCCGAAACCCATGTCGTTGCGGAAGAAGGCAAGCAGCAGCGCATAGGTCATCGCCTGGGTGATGATCGAGAGATAAACGCCGGTGACGCGGCTGCGGAAGGCGAACCAGCCGAATACGAAGGCAAGCAGGCCCGGCACGGCCAGCACCATCAGCACGGCGAACCAGAAATGGTCGAAGCCGTGCCAGAACCAGGGCAGTTCCTTGTAGTTCAGGAACACCATGAAGTCCGGCAGGATGGGATTGCCATAGACGCCGCGCGAGCCGATCTGACGCAGCAGATACATGCCCATCGCATAGCCGCCGAGCCCGAAGAAGGCGCCGTGGCCGAGCGAAAGGATGCCGCAATAGCCCCAGACCAGATCGAGCGCGAGCGCCAGCAGCGCGTAGCAGAGATATTTCCCGACCAAAGAGACGATGTAAGGCGGAATGTAGAAAGCGCTTTGAGGCGACACCGCGAGGTTTAGCAGCGGCACGATGGCGGCCGCCGCCAGCAGGACGAGGATGGCGATCGCGATGCGCCGGTCGGCGCCGAAGAAGCGCTGCGTGATCATGCTTCCACCGCCCTGCCCTTCAGCGCGAACAGGCCGCGCGGCCGCTTCTGGATGAACAGGATGATCAGTACCAGCACGACGATCTTGCCAAGCACCGCGCCGGCGTACGGCTCGAGGAACTTGTTGACGATGCCGAGCGAGAAGGCGCCGACCAGCGTGCCCCAGAGATTGCCGACGCCACCGAAGACCACGACCATGAAACTGTCGATAATGTAGCCGCGGCCGAGATTGGGCGAGACGTTGTCGATCTGGCTGAGCGCCACGCCGGCGATCCCGGCGATACCTGAGCCGAGCGCGAAAGTCAGCGCGTCGACCCAAGGCGTCCTGATGCCCATGGATGCGGCCATGCGCCGATTGGCGGTGACGGCACGCATCTGCAGGCCCCAGGGCGTTCGCTTCATGACGTAGAGCAGCACACCGAACACCAGCAGCGCGAACACCAGTATCCACAGCCGGTTCCAGGTGATGGCCAATTGACCGATGTCGAACGATCCCGACATCCAGGACGGATTGCCGACCTCCTGGTTCGTCGGGCCGAAGACGGTGCGCACCGCCTGCTGCAGGATCAGCGAGACGCCCCATGTGGCAAGAAGCGTCTCCAGCGGCCGGCCGTAGAGGAAGCGGATGACGCCGCGCTCGATGACGAGGCCGACCAGCGCCGAGACCAGGAAGGCGAGCGGCAGCGCGATGACCAGCGACCAGTCGAAGAGGCTCGGAAACGACGTGCGGATCACCTGCTGGACGACGAAGGTGGTGTAGGCGCCGAGCATCACCATCTCGCCATGCGCCATGTTGATGACGCCCATGACGCCAAAGGTGATGGCAAGACCGATAGCGCCGAGCAGCAGCACCGATCCGAGTGATATGCCGTACCAGATGTTCTGGCCGGCATCCCACAATGCCAGCGTCGAATTGATATGGCCGATCGCGGCGGTTGCCAAGTTCTTGACCGCTCCCTGCGCGCCAGCCTCAACGGAGGTCAGCAGCGAAAGCGCATCGCGGTCGCCGCGCGCCGCGATGGCCGAGATGGCGGCGAGCTTGTCGGCTTCCGGCTTGTCGGAAACCAGAACCGACGCCGCGCGCGCCTGCACGAACATCGTCTTGACGGCTGGGTCGGTCTCAGCAGCGATCGCGGCATCGAGCGGTTCGATATTCGCCGCGTCGGGTGTCTTGAACATGGTCGCGGCGGCGGCAAGGCGCACGCTCGCGTCCTTGGCGCGCAGCGTCAGCGTCCCCAGCGCGTCGCGTATGGCGCGGCGAAGACCGTTGTTGACCTTGATCTTGGTGAGATCGGCCTTGGCGGCATCGGCGGACTTGTCGCCGCTGAAAGGATCGAGCAGTTCGACACCGCTCGCCGCGTCCTTGCCGATGAAGACCTGCGAATCGGCTTTGCGAATATAGAGGTTGCCGTCGGCGAGCGCCGACAGCGGCCTTTCGACGGCCGGATCGCCGCTGGTCGCGAGCTCGCGCACGATGGCTTCCGTGGCCGAGAAATTAGTCGCTGTAGCGAACTTGGCTATTGCCGCGCGAAGATCGGCCTCGCCTGCCTTCGACGGCAGCAGGCTTGCCATCGTCAGCAGCAGCGTCAAGCCAATCGCGCGCAACAGGATCATCAGCTTCAGCGGATCTCGAAAGCTTGAGGTTTCTGCCCGGGCGGGACGCGAAGGCCCGCCCGGGCCGCGGTCTCGGATCGCGGGGCCACGCGGCGACCCGACAGACCTGGGAGGATCAGTTGGTGCCCTTGCCGCCGCACTTGCCGGTGGCGACGTTGAAGTTGCCGCAACTGAGCGGCGCGCGCCAATCGGAGATCAGGTTCTTGGAATCGGGCAGGTAGTCGGACCATTCGTCGCCCATCACAAGGCCGGGCGTTTGCGAGACGGTCTCGAACTGGCCGTCGGCCTGGATCTCGCCGATGAGCACCGGCTTCGTGATATGATGGTTCGGCATCATCGTCGAATAGCCGCCGGTCAGGTTCGGCACCGAGACGCCGACCATGGCGTCGATGACCTTGTCCGGATCGGTAGTACCGGCCTTCTCGACTGCCTTCACCCACATGTTGAAGCCGATATAGTGGGCTTCCATAGGGTCGTTGGTCGTGCGCTTGTCGTTCTTTATGAACTTGTGCCAGTCGTCGATGAACTTCTTGTTCTCGGGCGTGTCGACGCTCTCGAAATAGTTCCAGGCGGCGAGGTGGCCGACCAGCGGTCCGGTGTCGAGACCGGCCAGTTCTTCCTCGCCGACTGAGAAGGCCATGACTGGAATGTCCTCGGCCTTGATGCCCTGGTTGCCCAGTTCCTTGTAGAACGGCACGTTGGCGTCGCCGTTGACGGTCGAGATCACGGCCGTCTTCTTGCCGGCCGAGCCGAATTTCTTGATCGCCGAGACTTCGGTCTGCCAGTCGGAGAAGCCGAACGGCGTGTAGTTGACCATGATGTCCTCGGCCGGCACGCCCTTCGACTTCAGATAGGCTTCGAGGATCTTGTTGGTGGTGCGCGGGTAGACATAGTCGGTGCCTTCGAGCACCCAGCGCTTCACCGAGCCGCCATCGGCGCTCATCAGGTAGTCGACGGCCGGAATGGCCTGCTGGTTGGGGGCAGCACCCGTGTAAAAGACGTTGCGCTCGCTTTCCTCGCCCTCATACTGGACGGGGTAGAACAGGATGTTGTCGAGCTCCGAGAACACCGGCAACACCGATTTGCGCGACACCGAGGTCCAGCAGCCGAAGACCGCCGCGACCTTGTCCTTGGAGATCAGCTCCCGCGCCTTTTCGGCGAAGAGCGGCCAGTTGGAGGCCGGATCGACGACAACCGCCTCGAGCTTCTTGCCGAGCAGGCCGCCCTTAGCGTTCTGCTCCTCGATCAGCATCAGCATGACGTCCTTCAGCGTCGTCTCCGAAATCGCCATGGTCCCCGAGAGCGAATGGAGGATGCCGACCTTGATCGTGTCGTCGGCCGCTCTGGCGGGAGCCGATATCGACAGGCCGGCAGCGATCACGCCGGCCGAAAACAATTTTGTTATTGTCGAGAAATTGCCCCTCATATTGCACACTCCCAAGCTGGTTGTTTTGCATTGCAACATTGCGGTGCAAGCGACGTGCCAAACCTGACAGTCCAAAGTGCCGGGCAAAAAATCGATCAGTTACAGTTGGTTATAATTTCAACTCAAGTTTTCAACGGCCGCTTCCGCTTCAACGCGTTGTCAAATTTTGGGCTTCTGCCTCTATTTTCATCGCAATTTTCTATTGCGTGTTTTTAAATCGCCGTTTGCCTTCTGCCGACCCCCGTAGTCGCACGGCGAGAGACGTTGGGAATTGAAAGCTTTGCGCCGCGGGCGGCTAACAAGTGAGGGACCCGGGCCGTCTCGGCGGCGGGCTTTTCCTATCTGGAGCAAATTGTAGACCGCTCGATTGGTGTCGTCGGTGACGCGAACCCATTGGGTCTCGTCTCGCCGGTCCTGTACGTGGCGGCCGGTCACCCATTCAGCGGCTTCTTTAGGTGAGGTGGTCCTCGCGTAGGCAATACTGCATCCGTCCCCGACATCGTTTCAACGGTGTAGCTGGTCACCGGAAAGCTCTTCAATAAAGCGCCGCCAATGCATTGAAAGAGCCCGACGGTGTGAGGGACGGCTCTTTTGTCGGGTCTCCTCTGATCAGCCCGTTCCAATCGGGCCCGATATGCCATCCCGACGCAACAGCGCCGCCCAGCTACCGAACTTCGACAAGGGGCGAAGGTCCCAGGAGTTGTTCACCGGCGGCTTTGTCGAGTGCCGCCGCTCGACAGGCGCGCGACTGGTGAACGAAATAGGGCCCCCTGACGCGTTTTCTGCACCCCACTAAGGCTCACGCGCGGCCTAGCCCGGCTTCTGTGGCAAATGGCAATGGTTCCAACATCGCCCTGCCCCGATTTCACATGCCCTTCGCTTCGGCATAGCGCAGACCAGCCGTCAGCGTCTCTGGCGATAGCGCGTGAATTTCTCCTCGAGCGCCACGACTGCTTCGTCCTTGCTTCGTTCAGCGCCCGCCCACCGACATGCGCGCGCCGGCCGCCGAACATTGGTCATGACGGTTCAGAACAACGTCCCGGCACTGGGCCCATCCGCCGCCAAGGATCCGACGCTATCGGAGCCGAGGAACGTCGGGGAGAATCGCAGGGACTCGGACTGCAAAGACGAGTGTCGCTGACTCGCCCCGGATAACTCCGGCGGCTGTGCAATCGACTTTCCTTCGCGGCCGTCTAGCAGTTCGCGTCAGCCTGCGGATCGCACGCCTTGTTTTTCTGGCTCCGTGGCTTGGGCTTGGCCGCCTGCTCGGGCTCGGCCTGCTGCTGCTCGGCGGGCTGCTCCTTCGCCTTCGGCTTCTGAGGCTTGTTCGCCTGCTCGGGCTCGGCCTGCTGCTGCTCGGCGGCGGGCTGCTCCTTCGCCTTCCGTTTCTCAGGCTTGGCCGCCTGTTCCGGCTCGGCCTGCTGCTCGGCGGCGGGCTGCTTCTTGGCCTTTCGTTTCTCAGGCTTGGCCGCCTGTTCCGGCTCGGCCTGCTGCTCGGCGGCGGG
>NZ_RZST01000389.1:0-4966 GCF_003997575.1 Mesorhizobium sp. M1A.F.Ca.IN.022.07.1.1 | reverse complement strand
GCGCACCGCCTGCCGGCCTATGCCGGCCGCACCGGATTGCCGAGACCTTGTTCCAACGCGTCGAGCTCGGCCTGCATGGTGCGGCCGGCATAGGCCGGCAGGCGGTGCGCCAGGCCTTCGGTCGACGCATGCGCGCGGTGCGCGGCGGAAAAGGCGTCGTTGACGTAGATGTCGCCATTGGCGGCGAGCTTTTCGGTGAAGGCCTGATCGTTCTTCTCCTCGGCCTTGTGGAAGCGGGTGTTTTCCAAAAGCAGGACGTCGCCATCCTTCATGGCGGCAACCGCGTCGGCGGCCTTGTCGCCGATGCAGTCGGAGGCGAAGCCGACCGGGCGGCCGAGCACTTCCGCCGTGGCGCGAGCGATCGGCTCCAGCGAGAATTCGGCCGACGGGCCGTCCTTCGGACGACCGAAATGCGCGAGCAGTATCACCCTGGCGCCTTTGCCGGAGAGCTCGGAAATGGTCGGCGCGATGCGCTCGATGCGGGTGGCGTCCGTCACCTTGCCGTCGGCGACGGGAACGTTGAGGTCGACGCGCACCAGGATGCGCTTGCCGCCAACGGCGCCGATATCGTCGAGTGTCTTGAAGCCGGCCATGGTCGTCCTTTCCGCCAAAAACGCGGCGACCTTACCCGCCACCGGGCACGATGCAAGGCCTGGGCCGCACAGCGCGTGCAAAAATGATGTCGTTGTGTGACGTCAGCTCTCGCTGGCTGATTTTGGCGCTATGGGCTTGGACGTCGTCATTTCGTCCGGCTCGCTTTGAGGAACCTTGCTTGGCGCTGGTTTGCGCCAGCCGCGGATAAAGGCGGCGATGCGGTCGGCGATCTCGCCGGCGCTCAGGAAAACCGGCACGCGCGCCACCGGCGCGGTCGGCTCGAAGGACAGGCCAAGCCCGGTGATCCGGCCCTTCTCGTCGACATCGCGTACGATCAGCTCGATCGGGCCGATCATCACGCGGTCGGCATATTCGGCCTGGCCGCCGAGCCGCTCGGTGACCAGCGCCGCGACGGTGAGCTTCTGTTCGGCCTCGGTGAGGCCGGGCCCATAGGCGGCTTCGAGCTCGGCGGCGGAGCGGGCCGGATCGACGGCAAAGGCGCCAAAGAAATCGGCATCCTCGGGGTCGACGACGGCGCGGCTGGCGAAGAGCTTGTCGAGCAAGCGCGGATAGCGGTCCGGCACGAAGATGTAGACCTGATCGCCGGCGGCGAGCCGGCCCATGTCCTGGAACCGCATGGAGCGGCCATCGCGCAGCACCAGCGAAGGCCTCGCCCAGCGCGGGATGCGTTCGCCGCGCGCCACCGGACTACCGGGGGCGACGCGATAGGCGAGCAGCTCGTGGTGGGCCGAGCCCGGCAGCTCGAGTTCGACCTTGTCGAGAGGTCCAAGCCTTGCCGGCACGATGAGGCCGAGGCGGCGCGCCAGCGGACCGACGGTCCAACCTTGCACCACCAGCGAGACCAGCACGATGATGAAGGCGACATTGAAGATGAGGCGACCGTTGGCGAGGCCGCCGAGCAGTGGCGTGATGGCAAGCAGGATCGAAACGGCGCCTCGCAACCCAACCCAAGAGACGAAAGCGACCTCCGGACGCGGCAGGCGGAACGGCATCAGGCAGAGCCAGACGGCCAAGGGCCGCGCCACGAAGATCAGGAACAGCCCGAGTAGGATCGCCGGCAGCAGGATCGCAGGGAACTGCGAGGGCGTGGCAAACAGGCCGAGGATCAAAAACATGATGATCTGCGCGAGCCACGACATGCCGTCCTGGAAGCGCTTCAGGATGGTGACGGCGCGAATGTCGGAATTGCCGGCGACGAGGCCGGCGAGATACACCGCAAGGAAGCCCGAGCCGCCGACGGCGCCGGCCGCGGCGAACACCATCAGCGACAGCGTCAGCACGAAGATCGGCAGCAGGCCATGGTCGAGGTTCAGTCGCTCGACGAGGCGCACGATCGCCAAGCCGCCGAGCACGCCGATGATGGCGCCGAGTCCCATGTTGATGACGAAGCCGATCACCAAACTGGTGGCGAGAACGTTTGCCTCGGGGTTGGCATGCGCGGCGATGATCTCGACCAAAGAGATGGTGAGGAAGATGGCGATCGGATCATTGGTGCCGGATTCAACCTCGAGCGTCGAGCGGACGCGCTCGCGCAAATGGATCTCCCCGGCGCGCAGTAGGAAGAACACCGCCGCTGCGTCGGTCGAAGCGACGGCGGCGCCGAGCAGCGAGGATTCCAGCCAGCTGAGATTGAGGAGGTAGTAGGCGGCGACGCCGAAGATGCCGGTGGTCAGGAGGACGCCGACGGTGGCCAGCGACAGCGCCGGCCCGGCCGCCTGGCGCAAGGCGTTGAGCGGCGTGCCGAAACCGGAATCGAACAGGATAATGGCCAAAGCCAACGAGCCGGCGAAATAAGCCAGCCGCGCATTGTCGAATTCGATGCCAAGGCCGTCGACGCCGGTGGCAAGGCCAATGCAGAGGAAGAGGAGCAGCAGGGGTGCGCCGAAGCGAAAGGCGATCAGGCTCGAAAAGGCGGCGGCGACAACAAGCGCTGTGCCGACCAGCGTCACGAGATAGATCGCATGCTCCATCCGGAATTGCCCCTCAAATCCGCGTCCCTCCCGCTTTACGGCAGAGTGGGGCGAAGACATGACCAGTGCAAGGCGGCAGCGTGGCTTTTTTGCCCCATGCCGCTGCGTCGAGCGAAAAACGCCCGGCCGAAGCCGGGCGTTTCACACGATCAAAAAGGAAGCCTGAGGTCAGGCGATGGTCTTGCCGAAGGCGACAGCCGTGTCGCCCATGCGGTTCGAGAAGCCCCATTCGTTGTCGTACCAGGAGAGTACCGAGACGAAGTTGCCGTCCATGACCTTGGTCTGGTCGAGCGCCGCGATCGAGGAGTGCGGATCGTGGTTGAAATCGATCGAGACGTTCGGGTGATGGGTGACCGAGAGCACGCCCTTCAGCTTGCCCTTGGAGGCGGCGATCAGCGCTTCGTTGATCTCCTGCGCGGTGGTCGAGCGCTTGGCGATGAATTTGAAATCGACGACCGAGACGTTCGGGGTCGGCACGCGGATGGAGATGCCGTCGAGCTTGCCCTTGAGGTCGGGCAGCACCAGACCGATCGCCTTGGCGGCACCGGTCGAGGTCGGGATCTGCGACAGCGCCGCGGCGCGGGCCCGGTAAAGGTCCTTGTGCATGGTGTCCAGCGTCGGCTGGTCGCCGGTGTAGGAATGGATCGTCGTCATCATGCCCTTCTCGATGCCGACGGTCTCGTGCAGCACGGCGGCAAGCGGGGCCAGGCAGTTGGTGGTGCAGGACGCGTTGGAGATGACGACGTGGTCCTTGGTCAGCTTGTCGTGGTTGATGCCGTAGACGACCGTGAGATCGGCGCCTTCGGCCGGGGCCGAGACGATGACGCGCTTGGCGCCGGCGGTCAGATGCGCGGCAGCCTTGTCGCGCGCGGTGAAGATACCGGTGCATTCGAGCGCGATGTCGATGCCGAGATCTTTCCAGGGCAGCTGGGTCGGATCCTTGATGGCGGTGACCTTGAACTTCTCCTTGCCGACGGAGATCTGGTCGCCGTCGACCGTCACTTCATGCGGGAAGCGGCCATGCACGCTGTCGTAGCGGAGCAGATGCGCGTTGGTCTCTACCGGCCCGAGGTCGTTGACGGCGACGACATCGATGTCCTTGCGGCCGGATTCATGAATGGCGCGCAGGATGTTGCGGCCGATGCGGCCAAATCCGTTGATGGCAACTCTGACGGTCATGTTTCTCTCCCTGGGCACTGGAAAGTGGATGGGTCCGCTGCTTCATAGCGGCGGGCGTGCGAAGAATCCAGCCGCAGAAGCCGGAATTTAAATCGATTAGGTTGGTCCAGTCCGGCGACATCCTTTGAAGGGCTTCGCCGGACGGGGCGTTGCTTTTTGTGCATGCCGCTCGAGATCGCTGCGCGCTTTTGAGCGACATGCGATGGCTCACTTGCCGTGCAGGCGTGCCTCCACGGCCTTCGCCGCGGCCTCGGCGGTGATGCCGAAATGCGGATAGAGCTGCTCGATCGAGCCGGAGGCGCCGAAGCCGGTCATGCCGACGAAGATGCCGTCGATACCGATCAGGTGGTCCCAGCCCTGGCGGATGCCGGCCTCGATAGCGACCTTCACCTTGGCGTTGCCGATGGTCTTCCTGCGATAGTCCTCGTCCTGCTGGTCGAACAGCTCGAAGCAGGGCACCGATACGACGCGGGTCGGATGGCCGTGTTTTTCGAGCAACTCGCGGGCGCCGAGGGCGACCTCGACCTCCGAGCCCGTGGCGAAGATCGTCACGGCCGCCTCGCCGTTTGCCGCGGCAAGCTCATAAGCGCCCGAGGCGCTGAGGTTCTTCTCGCTGTGTTCGCTGCGCACGGTCGGCAGGTTCTGGCGGGTCAGCGCGAGCGTCGAAGGCGTCTTTTCGGACTCCAACGCCAGCTGCCAACATTCCGCCGTCTCGACCGCGTCGGCCGGGCGGAAGACGTTGTGGTTCGGAATGGCGCGCAGTGCGGCCAGATGCTCGACCGGCTGGTGGGTCGGGCCGTCCTCGCCGAGGCCGATCGAGTCATGGGTCATGACGAAGATCGAGCGGATGCCCATCAGCGAGGCAAGGCGCATCGAGGGCCGGGCATAGTCGGAGAAACACAAGAAGGTGCCGCCATAGGCGATCAGGCCGCCATGCAGCGTCAACCCGTTGATGGCCGCCGCCATGCCGTGCTCGCGGATGCCGTAATGAACATAGCGCTGGCCGTAGTCGTCCGGAGTGATGTTCTTGGTCTGGCTGGTCTTGGTGTTGTTGGAGCCGGTGAGGTCGGCCGAGCCGCCGATGGTTTCGGGAACAGCGCCGTTGATCACTTCCAGCGCCATTTCCGAGGACTTACGGGTGGCCACCTTCGGCTTGTCGGCCGAGAGCTTCTTCTTGTACTCGGCGATGACGGCGTCGAAAT
>NZ_RZST01000388.1:0-4986 GCF_003997575.1 Mesorhizobium sp. M1A.F.Ca.IN.022.07.1.1 | reverse complement strand
GGCGGGAGAGACTTTCGGCTTCGAGGCCGATGCCACGCACCACTTCTTCGCCGAAGCGATCAACGCAACCGGCGTGCGGGTCTTTCGTGCCTCTGCGGGAACGGACATGTCCCGCCAGCTCCTGCCCCTGGCTCTCAAGAGCCTTACCCGTGCGCAAGAGCATCTTCTCGTGCTTGGCCGTCAGAACGCCATCGAGCGCGTTGCTGCATTCCTGGTCGAGATTTCGGAGCGTCAGGGCGAACTCAGGCAGGTGGAATTGCCGATGTCGCGGATCGATATCGGCGACTATCTCGGTCTCACGATCGAAACCGTCTCGCGCGTCTTCACCCGCCTGAAGGAGAAAGGCGTGATCCGGCTGCTCAGCCTACGCAGCGTCGAAATCCTCAGGTGGGATACGCTGCTCGCGATGGGGGAATGATTTCATGCGGCCAGTCGCCCGCGCGCATTACTCTGACGACAATGAAAGCGAGGAATTCGGGGTGTCGACCACTCCCCGGCCGGGTCCGGTTGAAACCGTCTCGATAACGCCCGGACCATGCAGCGGCCTCGCAGACCAATAAACACCCATCTCGCATTTGCCTGCTCCTTCTGTCGGATTGACTGGGGCGCTGATTGCATCAGAAATTGCATCCAAACGGCGCAGCCCTCAACCGGACCGGTTGAGAAAGTCGAGAGGCGGGGCAAACTCTGGGAGGACGAGGATTTGGCCGGTCAGCATGCCGACAGAATTCAGGCCGCGATCGCCTCGGACGCGGCGGCGACATCCGCGCTGGTCGCCTCCTGGCGGCGATCTTCCAATTTGCATCGGCTCGATCCGGCCGACCGCAGCCCGGCTCGTTACCTGACGGAGCTGGAACTGGGACGCGCTCGCCAACGGGTCGAACCGCTCATCCGGGCTGCCCAACCCAGTCTCGACCGGCTCTATCTTGCTGTGGGTGGCGTAGGATGCTGCGTGCTTCTGGCTGACCGCGAGGGCGTGCCGGTCGAACGGCGCGGCGCGCCGGCGGATGACGAGACTTTTCATTCCTGGGGTTTGTGGACCGGCTCCGTCTGGAACGAAGAGAGCCAAGGCACCAACGGCATCGGCACTTGCCTGGTTGAGCAGCGAGCGCTGACGATCCATCGCGACCAGCATTTTCATACGCGCAACACGGGGCTGAGTTGCACCACCGCTCCGATCTACGATCACCAGGGTGATCTTGTGGCCGCGCTCGACGTGTCTTCCTGCCGGGCCGATCTTACCGAGGCTTTCGCCAATATAATCTCGGTGGCGGTGGTCGACGCGGCGCGTCGGATCGAAGCGGAGAATTTCAAGATTGCTTTCCCTAAGGCGCGGATTCTGCTGGCGCCAGTCGCCGATAGAGGCTCAGGCGCGCTGATTGCCGTCGATGGGGACGACTTCGTTGTCGGCGCTACCCGGTCGGCTCGCCTGGCGCTTGGAATTACCCAAAAGTATCTCGACAAGCCTATTCCCGCGGCCGATCTGCTTGGTTGGGCGGAGCAAGGCCCTGAATGCCTTGCGGAGGCGGAGCGCGGCGTCCTACAACGCGCGCTGGCGCGGGCAGACGGAAACGTCTCGGCCGCGGCCCAGGCCCTTGGCATCAGCCGCGCGACGCTTCACCGGAAGCTCAGCCGCCTCGACGTCCACAGGCCTCACTGATCACTAGAATCCGCGCATAAGTGTCGCAATTTTGCGCCACTTCCTGCCCGGTCACCGCGTTCAGTGCGGTGACAACGGCGGAGGAAACCGCAAGTCTTTCTCTTCGAAGCGTCGCATCCCGCGACGTCAGCTTTGGGAGGAAGACACATGAATAAGATTGAGTTCTCGCGTTCGGTCAAGCCGCCGTTCGACGCACGTTATGGCAATTTCATCGGCGGCAAATGGTCGGAGCCGCATTCCGGGCGCTACTTCGAGAACTACTCACCAGTCAACGGTCAGTTGCTGTGCGAAGTGGCGCGTTCGGACGCCCAGGACATTGAGGCGGCACTGGACGCCGCCCATGCCGCGAAGGATGCTTGGGGGCGCACCAGCGTCGCGGAGCGCTCGCTTATCCTCAGCCGCATCGCCGACCGCATGGAGGAAAACCTCGATTTGCTCGCATGCGCCGAAACCTGGGACAACGGCAAGCCGATCCGTGAAACGACCGCAGCCGACCTGCCTTTGGCAATCGATCATTTCCGTTATTTCGCCGGTGCCGTGCGCGGTCAGGAAGGCAGCCTTTCCCAGATCGATGACGACACCGTGGCCTATCATTTCCATGAGCCGCTTGGTGTGGTCGGCCAGATCATCCCGTGGAACTTCCCGCTGCTTATGGCGTGTTGGAAGCTTGCACCCGCGCTCGCGGCCGGAAACTGCGTCGTGCTCAAGCCTGCCGAGCAGACACCTGCCGCGATCATGCTGTGGGCCGATCTTGTCGCAGACCTGTTGCCGCCGGGGGTGCTCAACGTCGTCAACGGCTTTGGCCTTGAGGCCGGCAAGCCGCTCGCCTCCTCGCCGCGCATCGCCAAGATAGCCTTTACGGGCGAGACCACGACAGGCCGGCTGATCATGCAATATGCCAGCCAGAATCTGATCCCTGTCACACTGGAGCTGGGCGGTAAGTCACCGAACATTTTCTTCAAGGACGTCGTTGCCGAAGACGACGAATTCTTCGACAAGGCGATCGAAGGTTTCGTGATGTTCGCGCTGAACCAGGGTGAGGTCTGCACCTGCCCAAGCCGCGCACTAATCCACGAGTCAATCTACGACATTTTCATGGAACGCGCTCTCAAGCGCGTAGAGGCGATCGTGCAAGGCGATCCGCTTGATCCGGCAACGATGATCGGGGCGCAGGCCTCGTCGGAGCAGTTGGAAAAGATTCTGTCCTATATCGACATCGGCCGCCAGGAAGGAGCGGAGGTGCTGACCGGTGGCGCCCGCAACGATCTGCCCGGCGATCTGGCGGGCGGCTACTACGTCAAGCCCACCGTGTTCAAGGGGCACAACAAGATGCGCATTTTCCAGGAGGAGATCTTCGGGCCGGTGGTTTCGGTGACGACCTTCAAGGACGATGACGAAGCGCTTGGCATCGCTAACGACACGCTTTACGGCCTTGGCGCCGGCGTCTGGACGCGGGACGGCAACCGGGCCTACCGTTTCGGTCGCGCTATCCAGGCTGGACGCGTTTGGACGAACTGCTATCACGCCTATCCCGCGCATGCGGCGTTTGGTGGCTACAAGCAGTCCGGTATCGGCCGTGAGACGCACAAGATGATGCTCGATCACTACCAGCAGACCAAGAACATGCTGGTGAGCTACAGCCCAAAGAAGCTCGGCTTCTTCTGATCGCCTCTCTGGCTCATAGGCGCGGCTTCAAAGGAGCCGCGTCTGTGCCTGAAGGATGGGGAAAGCCTATGCAAGGGAAGGTCACTGCAACGCCGTCGGCCGTTGAACTTATTGCCGAAATAGTTGCCGAGCATGGCCCGGTGCTGTTCCACCAATCCGGCGGCTGCTGCGACGGCTCATCACCCATGTGCTACCCGCGCGGCGGGTTCATCGTGGGCGAGCAGGATGTGCTGCTCGGTTATATCGCCGAGATGCCGTTCTATATCGGGGTACCGCAATTCGAGGCGTGGAAGCATACCGATCTCATTATCGACGTCGTGCCTGGCCGTGGCGGTATGTTCTCGCTGGACAACGGACGCGAGAAGCGGTTCCTGACACGCTCGAAGATGTGCACTGTTCGAATGTGAAGGGGACGGCATCGAACCGCACGCTCTTTGTCTCAGCGCAACGAGCATCCCGGGAATAGCATGCAACATGCCCGCCTCCGAAGTGGAGAAGCGGCATGAAACGCAAACTCGACGACGATGTGACAATGGACGGGATCATGCGCGGCACGCCAGCGGCGATCCGTGTCGTCCTCCGGCACCGCATGCTCTGCGTCGGCTGCCCGATCGCTTCCTTTCACACCATTTCGGATGCGGCACGCGAGCACGATCTGGACGAGGACCGGCTCCGTCGCGATCTGCAGGCCGTCATGGACCATGATAATCCGGACTAGACTAGCCCTTCGCCGTGCGCCCTTCGGCGACCACAAGCAGTTTATGGGGCTCGACCACGACCACCCTCTGGCGTCCACTCTTGACCAGGCCCTGGTCTTCCCAGGCCGAAAGCAGCCGGCTCACGGTGTGAAGGGTGGTGCCGGTCATTTCCGCGACATCCTGACGTGAAAGCGGGAAATCGATCAGCAGCCCTTCCTCGGTCTTTTTTCCCGACTGTTTAACCAGCTTGAGCAATGCGTGCGCGACGCGCTGCTCCACCTGCTCGGTGGCCATTTCGATGACGCGCGTGTGGGCGTCCTGCAGCCTGCTGCCCACGGTTTTGTAGGTGTTGGCACTGAAATTTGGAAAACTCGTCGCGAATGCGGGCCAGAGCTGACTTGGCCAGGCGAGCACCACGCAGTCGACGGCGGCGATGCGTTTGCCGGATAGGTGGTCCGGCCCAGCGCGCTGGCGATCCCCATCAACTCACCCGGGCTGATGTACCGCACGGTGACTTCATGCCCGTCCGGGGTGGATTTCACGACGCGCACATGGCCGTCGAGCAGCAGGAAGAAGGAATGCGCATCCTGCTCCTGCTCGAAAACCGGCTGGTCCCGGGCAATTCGCATAGACCTCGCCTGACCGACTATCCGGTCGAGATCCGCGGCAGTCGTACCCTCGAAGACACCCAGCCCCGCAATCAGCGATCGGTCGAGATTTGCCAACTGCACCGTCCTCCCCGGCTTCGCCGATCCAAGCGCCCACGCATCCAGACTGTGTCACGGGCGACGGCCCATCGACAAGGTGACACCTCGTTTTCGACGTGCTCCGCGAACCAAGCCTTGTTTGCGCTGGGGCAAACTTCATCCGTCGCACACAGGATAAAAATCAAGATGGGCACCCTGCCCGCTTTCCAGAGAGGCATATGATGGCAATTCCGCGGCCACGGCCAAGCGCTTATCC
>NZ_RZST01000387.1:0-5013 GCF_003997575.1 Mesorhizobium sp. M1A.F.Ca.IN.022.07.1.1 | reverse complement strand
GTTTATTCTCCACGCGGGTCCTGGCCGCCGAAGCCGTGGCTCGGCTAGCCTTCGGCCCCGGCGGCGTCGCGTTGATGGAGGTAGTCGTCCGCAATTTTCCACGCACGCTCACCTTTGGAGCGCGGCTCAGCGGCAAGACAAAACCTGTCCCTGGTTTGGCCGATGCGCGCCTGGCTCGATAGGTTGGCCTAGAGTTCAGCCACGATGATGTCGACTGAATTTTGGCGGCGACCTCACCGCTGCCGTGCCTGTCCGCAATCACCGAAGTGGCGTAATCCGTTGCTCCAGTTTTGCCGATCCCTGGCTTGGATTTCGTTGCGAAGAAGAGTGCCGTGACAATAAGCCACCGCCGGGATGCGTGGCATTGGATCACGCGCGACAAGAGCACACTATCGTTCAGCTCGCTTTCGAGTCGAGCCCACACTGGCATACGCGCCTATAGCGGTGCGTGAATTCCGTTCCGCGCAGCGCAGTCGGGTTATGGAACATTCCGGCTCAACCGGAGTTTGCATATATCCGGCTTTCTGCCGCCGAGCCCCTGATGCGTTGTGATGTGGCCTGAGGGCGGCGCTCGCCACGCCTCGAGGAGGCCCTACGATGGTCCAGCACACGATCCCTCGCAATCCGCACAGCACGGCAAGCATTGCCGGCCATCCTGTTCATGCAATGCTGATACCGTTCCCGATCGCCTTCTTCGTCGCGACCTTCGTTTGCGACCTTATCTTCTGGCGAACCGGTAATCCGGGCTGGGTCACCGCTACGCTCTGGCTGCTGGGGGCAGGTCTGATCATGGCCGTGCTGGCGGCTCTTGCCGGCTTGACCGATGTCCTGGGGGACACCCAGATCCGCAATCTCCAGGACGCATGGCTTCACGCCGGCGGCAACGTGGTCGTCGTTCTCATCGAACTCTACAACTGGTACTCGCGATATGCCGACGCGGAGGCAGCGGTTGTGCCGGTCGGCCTTGTCCTGTCGCTGATCGTTGTCCTCATCCTTCTGTTCACCGGCTGGAAGGGTTGGGGAATGGTCTATCGGCATCACGTCGGCGTTGCCGACGATCCGGACCAAATGCGCTGAATGCGCCCGTTTTTCCGGTGATTGAAGCAGCTCCAGGATTTCGCTGGAAGCTGTGTAAGAACAATCAGTTGGATTGGGCAAGCGATTCAAAAGTTGAACAACTCCAAGGCGCCCCGCGACGTTGGCCGACGGAAGCGGGTTCAGCTTGAACAGTCCGATCTACGACTACGACGGAATCGATAGGCCGGCCGGAAAGGTGTAGGATGCCTTGTCGTCCGCACCCAGACGAGGCACACGGACGCTTGAAAGAGTAGATCGCGCTTTCGCCCATGTAAGGGGCAGGGAGGCGTCATGGCTTTCACCAAACACAGCGGAATATTCACGCCAGTCGAGCTGGAGCTCCTCCAGAAAGTATTCGATCAGTTGTGCAACGATCGCCGTCTGGCGTTAAAAGACGGGGACCAAAGAGAACAGCTTGCCTCCGACGTGCTCGAAGCCTTCCAAAACGGCTTCAGCGCCGAAGCGGAGTTGTTGCAATCGCTTGCGGAGCGCCGCACCGCACCGTCGCGACGCAATCCGGCTCGACAGCTCCGTCCTTGATTGTCTGGCGCGGCGAAGGCTGTCTTCCCGCATCGGGGTTGACGTTGCGATCTGCCGCCCTGGAAGAGATGCCGCAGCTGGTCGCGCCAGGCTGTTCCTGCCGTTTTTTAACCTCAATCCGTTCTTAGCTGGCGATCGCCCGAAAGGGTAGAACCTTCGCGCTTGCTTGACTCGGCCCGCAAAAACGGGCAGCAAAGCAGCTGAGGGAGAGCATTTTTACCGTGGCGGAGACCATGGAGGGCTCTTTTTTCGTATGGACCGTCGCCACAATGGCGATTGGTGGAGGGATTGGTTAACCATCTTTGTCCATCTTTTGAATCAATCGGCAACAGACGCGTGAAGGTGCAGGGGGCACCAGGCGAGCTGTGATCGTGACGGGTGCCAGGTCCGCAAACCGGCATGCCGATTGAGAGTGGTCGTATGGCGTTTTTGCGTTTGAAGAACCGGGGTGACGCTCCTGAAGAGGGGGTAACTTCGAAGAAATCTGGTGGTCATCGTTGGGTTGTAGTGCCTGCTGTCGGCGCTGCCCTGGCCCTGTGGTCGGTCGCGACCATGGCCGGCCTCTATTCCGTGAGTACCTCGCTCACCGCCGCCTCCAACGGATTGCCGCAGAGCATGCTTGCGCCGCGCAGCATCGTGCTTGGCGACCAGCGCCGCAAGGTCGCGAACGCCTGGGCGCCGCGCCTTGCCGCGAACGGCGCGCACAAGACGGGCTCGCTCACCCGCGGCTGCGATGCCGGCTGCCTCAGTCTCGCAGCCAGCTTTGCGAGCTCCACGCCAAACCCCTCCAGCTTGGTGCATGACGGCAAGGCCGCGCGGCTGAAACCGGCACCGGATAGCGTATCGCATGAGAAGGTTGTCGCGGCTTCCGCCGCGGACGTCGCCGACCGTTTCGACAGCGTCATCAAGCGCGCCGGGCTTTCGCCGCAGAAACTGGCCGATGCCTTCCGGCGCGCCGAGAACGCTCCGGTCCTGCTGGCGAGCTTGCCGTCGGCAAGCCGCTTCGGCGGCGCGGCCGATAACGGTTCGGGCCGGAGTGGGCTGACCTTGAGCGGCCCGGCCGAGTCACGCTTTGGCGGAAATCAGGTCGACGTTCAGCGCGCGTCCGAACTGGCGCTGGCGCTTGCCAATGTCATGCCCGAAGAGACGGTCGACGTGCCGAGCGCCGTCGCGCTCGCCAGCGGCGACGCGCCTGAGATGACGGCCGGCGCTTCCGGCGACGACGGACAAGCTGAAGTGCAGGTCGCTTCGCTGCCGCCGCAGGATGATTTGCCCGACAGCATCGCCGTGCCTGGTTTGAGGCCGCGCACCGCCCTCGGGCGCGCGACGGAAGCGCCTGAACAGAATGCCGCGAGGAAGCCGGAACCGGCCAAGCCGCAGGCAAGCCAGGCGGCAAGGCCCCAAATTGCAAAACCGGAGTCGGCCAAACCGCAGCCGGCCAAGCCGCAGCCGACCGTTGTCCACTCCGCCGAAGGTGCGCAGACGCCGCGCTCGCTGAGGAGCTCCGACCAGGCGCTTCCGGGTGTGCAGGGTGCGAAGCCGATTGAGGCCGCGCCGGCCAAGCGCAGCAAGGCGCAAGCCTCCGAGATGCTCGCCTACGCCAAGCCGGACACGCCCGAGCGCGGCGGTCTCGGCAACGCCTTTAGGGGTCTGTTCAACAGTCCTTCGACGGGCAATGGCGTCGCCGTCTATGACATCTCGACGGCGACGGTCTACATGCCCGATGGCTCCAAACTGGAGGCGCATTCGGGGAAGGGCGCCATGGCCGACCAGCCGCGCTTCGCCAACCGCAAGAATTCCGGCCCGACGCCGCCCGACACCTACAATCTGTCGCTGCGTGAATCGCGCTTCCATGGCGTCGAGGCCATCCGGCTGACGCCGACCAGCGGCAGGAACAAATATAACCGCAACGGTCTGCTCGCCCATACCTATCTGCTGCGCGGCGCCCCAGCCCAATCCAGCGGCTGCGTGGCCTTCAAGGATTATGGCCGCTTCCTCTCTGCCTTCAAGAAGGGGAAGATCAAGCGCCTGGTCGTTGTGCCGCGCCTGAACGGGTCGCCCACCCAGGTCGCCCAGGAAGGCCGCCAGGGCTGACCCCGCCCGCCACTATGCCGGCAGCAGCTTGTTGCCGGTAGGCTGCCTTTGATTTCTTGACGGTTTGCGGTCCTTACCGCCGTTGACGCGCGGCGCGGTCGACGCACGCGCTTGATGTCTTCGCCACGTCTCTTGCAACAGCGGCAGTGACCGGTTCCATCGAATTGCGGATGAGGAAAGGGAGAACTCCCTCTCCCAGAAAGCATATATGGCGCAGCCCGGGCTTGCGGCAAGCCCCCGGCAATGCCGTATGTACGCTGCCCTTGACCTCAGTTTAGGAAAGGGAGTTTGCATGCGGATTTTACTGTCGACTTACGGTTCGCGCGGCGATGTCGAGCCGGTGGTGGCGCTGGGCGAGCGACTGCAGGCGCTCGGCGCCGAGGTGCGGGTGAGTGTCCCCGGCGATGAAGAATTTGCAGCGCTGTGCGCCCGTGCCGGTGTGGAGCTGGTGCCGGCCTTCGCACCGGTGCGCGAATGGGTAAAGGAGATGACGCGGCGCAGGGCATCGGAATCGCCGAAGGACGTGGCCGCGCTGATCTCCGGCCAGGCGGCCGAGATCCTCGCCAGGCAATACGATACGCTCATGGCGGCCGCCGAAGGCTGCGATGCCGTGGTGGCCTGCGGCCTGTTTCCGTCCTGTGCCGCCGCGCGGCTTGTCGCCGGGCAGCGGCACATGCGCTACATCCTTGCCACCTTCTGTCCGATCTGGCTGCCGTCGGCGCACAACCGGCCGCATGAATATCCGGGACATCCGCTTCCAGCCGGGGTGACCGACAACCGGCTGCTGTGGGAGACGGATATCGCGACCAAGAACGCGCTGTTCGGCCAAGCGATCAACAGCTGGCGCGCGTCGCTCGGATTGCCTGCGGTGGAAAATGTCCGCGATTATGTCTACGGCGATCCGGTCCTGCTCGCCTGCGACCCAGCGCTCGGGCCGTGGCTGCCTTCGGACCTGACCGATGCCAGGCAGACCGGCGCCTGGATCCTGGCCGACGAGCGGCCGCTGCCCGACGGGCTGGAGGCATTCCTCGAAGCCGGCCCGCCTCCGGTCTATGTCGGCTTCGGCTCCATTGCCGTGGCCAAGGAGGCCGGCCGTGCGGCCATCGAGGCGGTCCGCGCCAAGGGCCGGCGCACGGTGATCGCGCGTGGCTGGGCCGAGCTTGGCCTTACCGACGACCGGGACGATTGCTTCGCCGTCGGCGATGTCAACCAGCAGGCGCTGTTCCGCCGCGTCGCCGCGGTCATGCATCACGGCGGTGCCGGAACGACCGTCGCCGCCGCGCGGGCACGAGCGCCGCAACT
>NZ_RZST01000386.1:0-5022 GCF_003997575.1 Mesorhizobium sp. M1A.F.Ca.IN.022.07.1.1 | reverse complement strand
GATCACGCCTGGGCCCTGCTCAGCAAGCACGCCGACTGGTTAGCCAGGCGCATTGAAACCCGCCCCGCCCATGGCCGCGGATAATCTTCCACACGTCTTCTTCCGGATATCCATTGTGGAAGTTTCCGGGCGCGAGGCGGCCGAAGCCTGAGGCCTGTCAGCCAGACGAACAGGGCCTCATCCGCGTGTCGTCCCGCGACGCCAAACCGGCGATGAGGACCGGCGCGTCCAGACCGTATATATCGGCGAAGAACAGCACGAGGTTCGAGCAGCGCCTTCTCCGCGGTCGACCATCATGGCTACGTATTTTCCCGTAGGGACATAACCGAATTTCGGCGCCCTCGGATTTGCGCGATTGCTGTTGTCACGGATCAATCGGGAAGACAGCCATGTACGCTCAAGCCGCCGCCAAGATCGAACTGCCGACCCATCTGCCCCATCAGGGTTCCTCGCTCGCCTTCGACGGCACGACCGTGCAGCCGGCCAGCTTCTTCCCGGCAGGCAGCGAGATTTACGCTCAAGGGGAAAAGGCGGGCGCTCTCTACCAGGTCGAATTCGGCGCGGTCCGCATCTACCGCCTGCTCGCCGACGGCCGCAGACAGATAAGTGCATTCCATCTGGCCGGAGAAACTTTCGGCTTCGAAGCCGACGCCACGCACCACTTCTTTGCCGAAGCGATCAACGCAACCGGCGTGCGGGTTTTCCGCACGCCCTCAGGCATGGACATATCCCGCCAGCTTCTGCCGCTTGCGCTGAAAGGATTGACCCGTGCACAGGAACACCTTCTCGTGCTTGGCCGCCAGAATGCCATCGAACGCGTCGCGGCATTCCTGATCGAAATGTCAGAGCGTCAGGGCGGACTGCGCCAGGTGGAACTGCCGATGTCGCGCGTCGATATCGGCGACTACCTCGGCCTCACCATCGAAACCGTTTCGCGGGTCTTCACCCGCCTGAAGGAGAAAGGCGTCATCCGCCTGTCCGGCCTGCGCAGCGTTGAAATTGTCAAGCGAGATACGCTGCTGGCGATGGGAGAATGAAGCCCATTTCGAGCCAATCACCGCAGCAGTATCCTGAAAGGGACAACAATGAAAAGCACGCTCACCACGCACACCGGATTTCGCTTCGAAGTGCGCCGCGCTCGCCCTGAGGATGAGCCGCTCGTAGCCGAGTTTTTCACCCATGTGTCGCCTGAGGATTTACGCTTTCGCTTTCTCGGAGCCTTGAGGGAAGTTTCGCATGAGCGCCTGGTGGCGATGACCCGCTCCGACGATCCGCACATCCATAACTTTCTCGCGTTCTCGACCGACGGAATGCTAATTGCGGTGGCGACCCTGGCCTCCGATCCGGCGGACCGGCGTGGCGAGGTCGCCATCTGCATTCGAGAAGACCGGAAGCATCTCGGGGTCGGCTGGGAATTTCTCGGCTATATCGCGCGTTACGCCGACGACCACGGCATCGAGACCATCGAGTCGATCGAAAACCGTGAAAACCGCGCAGCGATCGAACTTGAACGTGACATGGGTTTCACCATCACAACCGATCCCCATGACCCAACGCTCGTCCGGGTTCAGCGGAAGCTTGGCACCAAGTTGCCTGTCTAGTCCCTCCCAGCGGCCACGGGGTTGATCAGACTGTTATCGAAGCTGATAAGTTCTGTTGCCACTGCCCGTTCCTCATTGGCCGGGATGACAAGAACATCGACGCGGGAATTCGGGAGAATGACCAGTTCCTCGCCGCCGCGATTCAAACCATCATCGATAGCGACGCCCAGCCAGGCAGCGGACCCGCAGATCCTTTGCCGGATTTGAGGGGCGTGCTCGCCGATGCCCGCGGTAAAAACGAGCGTGTCGAGGCCGCCAAGCGCGGCCGCGAGCGATCCGATCTCACGTCCGATGCGATACACGAAGAGATCCACAGCACCCGCCGCCGCAGGCTCGCTCGACGCAAGCAGGGTCTGCATGTCACCAGAAATACCGGATACGCCCAGCAGGCCGGATCGTTCGTAAAGCAAGGTGGACAGTTCGTCGGATGATAGCTTGCGATCCTTGAGAAGGTGCAGCAGGACGCCGGGATCGATCGAGCCGCAACGCGTGCTCATGACAAGCCCATCTAGCGTCGAGAAGCCCATGGTGGTGGCGTGACTGACTCCAGCCTGCGTCGCGCACAGGCTCGCTCCGCTACCGAGATGGGCGACAATGGTCCGCCCGCCGGCGCCGGCGCCATAGCGGTCGCGTAGCCGCGCGGCGATATGCGCGTAGGAGAGCCCGTGGAAGCCGTAAGAGACGATGCCTTGTTCCGACATCTCATGCGGCAAGGCATAGATCTTGGCGAGTTCTGGCCGCGCTGCGTGAAAGGCCGTGTCGAAACAGCCGACCTGTTTGGCATCAGGCAACAGCTGACCGGCCAGTTCGACGATTTCGAGATTGACCGCCTGGTGGGTCGGGGCAAGCGGCTCAAGCCCATGGAGGGCATCGAGCGTGCGCGCATCGAGCAGGGTCGCCCGTGCGAATTCTTGCCCGCCATGGACGATGCGATGCCCGACCTTGCAGATCTGGCGCAAAAGACCGTAATCGGCAAGGAAGGACGCGATGGCATTGAATGCCGTCGCGATATCGATCGGCCCGTTCCCCAAGCTCTCGTCGACTTCGGGCGAGAATGCCGTGGGCGCGACGTTCAGCCGTGGCCGATGCCCAATTGACGACACGCCGCCACGCGCCAGCAGGTGAAGGTCTCCGCGCTCCTGAAACACGGCGAACTTCAGGCTCGATGAGCCGCCATTGAGGACGAGGATCGCATTCTTCATTGTCGATGCGCCTGACCCTGCCGAGGGACTACTGCTCCCATTTCCACTCGATGATCTCCGGCATATCCTGCCCATGGGCGCGAATATACGCATGGTGTTCGAGCAGCTTGCCTTCCATGGCCTGTCTGAGCCCGATATGCGCGCCGGTCGGCTCCGCGAGGCGATCAAGTACGCCGAGCACCAGATGGTAGCGGTCAAGCCCATTCAGCACGGTCATGTCGAAGGGTGTGGTCGTCGTCCCTTCTTCATTGTAGCCGCGCACATGGATGTTGTCGTGGTTAGTCCGCCTGTAGGTCAGGCGATGGATGGTCCATGGATAGCCGTGGTAGGCAAAGATAACCGGCTTGCTCCTCGTGAAAAGCGCGTCGAACTCGCGATCCGACAGCCCGTGCGGGTGGTTTTCCTTTGGCTGCAGGGTCATCAGGTCGACGATGTTGATCACCCTGATCTTGAGTTCAGGAATGTGGTGTTTCAGAATTTGAACAGCGACCAGGGTCTCGAGTGTCGGCACGTCGCCGGCACAGGCCATGACCACATCCGGCTCGGCCCCGCGATCAGTCGACGCCCAGTCCCATATGCCGATGCCGGTTTGGCAGTGAACTTTCGCCGCCTCGATCGACAGCCACTGCCAGGATTTGGCCTTGCCAGCGACGATGACGTTGATGCGGTTCCAAGTCTGCAGCACATGATCCGTCACGCAGAGCAGGCTGTTGGCGTCCGCGGGCAGGTAGACACGCACGACATCGGCCTTCTTGTTCAGGGCGACGTCGATAAAGCCCGGATCCTGATGGCTGAAGCCGTTGTGCTCCTGCTGCCAGACATGGCTGGACAACAGGTAGTTCAACGACGCGATCGGGCTTCGCCAGGGCAGCTTGCGGCAGGCGTCCAGCCACTTCGCATGCTGGTTGAACATGGAATCGACGATGTGGGTGAAGGCTTCGTAGCAGGAGAACAAGCCATGCCGCCCGGTAAGCAGGTAGCCTTCCAGCCAGCCCTGGCAGGTATGCTCGGATAGAATCTCCAGGACCCTGCCCTGCCTGCCGAGATGCACATCCTCGGGCAGGACTTTTTCCATCCAGGCGCGTTCCGTCACCTCGAAAACATCCTGCAGCCGGTTCGAAGCAGTCTCGTCCGGACCGACGATGCGGAAATTCTTGGCGCTTTGGTTCAATGCCATGACGTCACGCAGGAAATTGCCCATCGCACGGGTCGACTCTGCCTTAACCCCTCCAGGGCGCTCGACGGCGATTGCATGCTCATGCAGGCTCGGCAGTTCGAGCGATCGCCGCAACAGGCCGCCATTCGCATGCGGACTGGCGCTCATGCGTCTTGCACCTTGCGGCGCGGTGGCGCGGATCGTTTGCACCGGCGCGCCCGCAGCATCGAAAAGTTCTGCGGGCTGATAGCTTTTCAGCCATTCCTCAAGCATCTTCAGATGCGCAGGGTTTTCGGCGAGACCGGAAAGCGGAACCTGATGGGCGCGCCAGAACCCCTCGGTCTTCAGTCCATCGACCTCCTTTGGGCCGGTCCAGCCCTTCGGGCTTCGCAGCACGATCATCGGCCATTTTGGCCGGGGCTGTGAAGTCTCGACTCCGCTGCGCGCCGCGTGCTGAATCGCCTTGATGCGATCAAGTGCATCATCAAGTGCAATAGCCATCCGCTCATGCATCAAGGCTGGATCATCGCCCTCGACGAACAGCGGTTCATAGCCATAGCCGACAAACAGCGCGCGCAATTCTTCTTCAGGGATGCGAGCAAGGATCGTCGGATTGGCGATCTTGTAGCCGTTGAGATGGAGGATCGGCAGCACCGCGCCGTCGAGCTCCGGGTTGAGGAACTTGTTGGAATGCCAAGCAGTGGCGAGCGGCCCGGTTTCCGCCTCACCGTCTCCAACGACGCAAGCGACGATAAGATCCGGGTTATCGAAGGCGGCGCCGTAAGCATGCGAAAGCGCGTAACCAAGCTCGCCACCCTCGTGGATCGAGCCAGGCACGTCAGGTGCAGCATGGCTGGGGATGCCGCCCGGAAAAGAGAACTGACGGAAGAGCCTTCTCATCCCTGCCTCGTCCAGCGAAACATCCGGATAGAGCTCGCTATAGGTTCCCTCGAGATAGGTGTTGGCCACCATGGCGGGCCCGCCGTGGCCGGGGCCGCAGATATAGATGACGTTGGCATCGCGCCGCCTAATTACGCGGTTGAGATGCGCGTAAATGAAGTTG
>NZ_RZST01000385.1:0-5083 GCF_003997575.1 Mesorhizobium sp. M1A.F.Ca.IN.022.07.1.1 | reverse complement strand
GGACACCGATATCGCGCTGCTTCAGATTGACGCTAAAAACCTCACGGCGATACAGACAGGCGATTCAGACGCCCTGAAGGTCGGCGACTATGTCGTGGCAATTGGCAATCCCTTCGGTCTCGGCCAGACCGTGACCTCCGGCATCGTCAGCGCGCTTGGCCGCAGTGGACTCAACATCGAGGGTTACGAGGATTTCATCCAGACCGACGCCTCGATCAATCCGGGCAATTCCGGCGGCGCCCTGGTTACTCTGGACGGCAAGCTGATCGGCATCAACACGGCTATCCTCAGTCCAGCCGGCGGCAATGTCGGCATCGGCTTCGCCGTGCCGAGTAACATGGTTGTTTCCGTGATGAAGCAGTTGATCGCCCACGGCGAGGTGCGGCGCGGAAAGGTGGGGATCGGCATCCAGGATTTGACGCCGGACCTCGCAAAGGCGCTGCAACTCGGAGACCTCCGCGGCGCGGTGATCGCCAATGTCGAACCCGGCTCGTCGGCAGAGAAGGCTGGATTGCAGGTCGGCGATGTCGTCACCGCGATCGACGGACATCCCGTGCAAGGCACGACCGACCTCAGAAACCGGATCGGCCTCACCCCTGCCGGAAGCACTGTCAAATTTGCCGTCAAACGCGCTAATGGCGAAGTCACGATCGACGTGACGATCGCTGCACAGGAAAGCGCGTCGGAGACGCTGGCAGGCACCCTCCTGCAGGGCGCCAAGATGAGTGACGCTTCGGCCGAGGAAGCCCAGCGGGCAGGCGCGGACGGGGTCGTCATCGAGAGCATCGAACCCGCTAGCCCGGCGGCGAGAGCGGGGTTGCGGACCGGCGACATGATCGTGGCGGTCAACCGCAAGCCGGTCTCTTCCGTGTCCGATTTGCGCAGTGCGATCGCTGGCCAGCGCGCAATACTGGCCTTGGAGCTGGTCCGTGACGGGGGGCGTCTTCTGCTGGTTGTGCGATAAACTCCGGAGCCCGCTCGACCTTCCCTCGAGAGCGGGCTCTTCCAATTTCTGGCCGTCGGGATGTTCGCTGCCTACATCACCGAGCATGGGGTGATGACGGACGGCGAGTCCCTTCGACCAACGCTCTCGCCATCAAGCGCGTTGGGAACCGGCAAGTAGGCGTTCGCCATCAGCGATCCCCCGCTAACGGAACGCTTGACGCCGTTCTCCTGCTCGATTCCCCTGATCGAGCGCAGCGATCATGTCGAAGGCAACCAAAAGAACGGCCCACCCCTGATGCCATGCAGGAGCGGGCCTGCGGAGGATAGGGGCTCCGCGCGGCAGCGCACGGCAAACAGCGGAGGGCATAGCGCCGCCGGGCCCCAAACTTACCCGAATGCGAGGTGTTCCTCGGCGTCGGAACATTTTCTTTGTGATCCGGTTTCTCGGGCAGGACCGCCCCCGTTTGAGGTCGCATGGCGTAGCGTGTGCTCGCCAACTTCACCTGGCCGGTCATGTCTCAGGCAGCACACATCATCGCGAAGACGCTCGGCACAGGCCGCCGGGCAGCGTTGGGAACGTCGTGCCGGCTATCCGCGCCATGATTGCTGCACCGGGCTT
Source organism: Mesorhizobium sp. M1A.F.Ca.IN.022.07.1.1 (assembly GCF_003997575.1). Lineage (NCBI taxonomy): Bacteria > Pseudomonadati > Pseudomonadota > Alphaproteobacteria > Hyphomicrobiales > Phyllobacteriaceae > Mesorhizobium > Mesorhizobium sp. M1A.F.Ca.IN.022.07.1.1. The sequence goes on along the minus strand of NZ_RZST01000385.1, from coordinate 3,519 downwards.
CCCGGGCTCTCGCTTGACGCCCAGCGGTTCGAGTCGCATTCCCAGCATGTAGTCTAGGCAGCGGCGGCGGCAAATAGCTTCTTCGTCACGCGATTGCGAATGGCGCCTTAGTTCGAGTATGCGATGGAATCCTTGTTTTTTACGGGGGCGGGCGCATGCTTACCGCCTCTTTCTCGACCGCCACGAAATGATTGGCGCCTCATCCTTTTCTACTCGCCGAGCTGCGCCCCGCATCAGACCTTGACGGCAGACCAGGCCAGGCAGCCCGCGGCGACCGGCGTTGTGCTGACGAGAACGGCTCCTTCCGCGTGAAGCGTTATGAGGCCGGCCCAAGAGACCTCGTCGACCACCCAGATTGTCCCACCTTTATCTGTCGATTTTAGGTTCGTCCGCGCCTCGAGTACGGCTCGCATCATTTGGGCCGGGCTTAGACCTTCCCGGAAGACGACGATCGTGTGGGTTGCACCCTCGAAGCGCTGGCCTGCGCCCGCAGTCAGCCCAGCTAGCATGGCAACGCTCATCAAAGCAGCCGCCGCGCCCCGTGCTGGTCCTCCCCGATTGGGCATCAGGAGAACGAGCACCAAAGGCAAGATGCCAAAAATAACCAGCCATCCGATGTCCCATGCCAGGGGCACTTCGCTCGCCATCCTGATCCGGTGAAGGCCGAGCAGCCAATGAATGATGACCGCGTCAACGATGTGCCAGATGCCGAACCCGGCCAAGGCGAGCCGTAGAATTTCGCTCGTCGTGCCGGGGCGCGCGCCAGATGCACGAGCCGCCACGAGCAACACCGTGCCCAAAATGCACAACAGATACATGAGCAGGTGAAAGAGGCCGTCCGCCAGAATTTGGAAGCGCAAGTCTGATCCTGCCGGTTCGCGAAGGCCGGACAGGAGGTGGTGCCACTGCAGGATCTGATGCAGAACGATGCCGTCGAAAAAGCCGGCCAGCGCAAAGCCAACGAGCAGCCACCCGACAACGGCCTTCCGATTGATTGCTGGCCAGTTCAAGCGCATGACTGGCGCCCTACCTCAAAGTGGCCGGACGAGGGGTGACCGGCAACCTCGGTCTGAGGTCGTCGACTGGCGCAGCCGGAATGTCTTCGGTGAGCCCGTGGACGCCATAGCTCGCCTCAATCCAGAACGCACAGATTAGGCCTCCGACCACAGCCAGGAGTACTAGCACTGCCGCAATAGTTTCGAGCATCAGACGTCGCTCCCTGTTCAGCCCGTTTGCCCGAACATCCCGGGGTTGGAGTTGTTCCCTTGGCTTGGAGATTACGGCTGATCATCAGGAACAATACCGTCAATGCGAGGTTGGGACGCGCTTGCCTGCTCAAAGGAGATCACTATGCCAGCCTCATCGGCGAAAGCCGATACTCCGGCTCCGGCGCACAAGCCGGCAGGAGTCACCCGATGGGTGTTCTCAACTAATCACAAGGACATCGGGACACTTTATCTGATTTTCGCGATCCTTGCGGGCATCATTGGCATGCTCCTGTCAGTCGCTATGCGCATCGAACTTCAGGAACCGGGTATACAGATCTTTCCTGGCTTGGCCTCGTTTGTATACGGCCTCGAGGGTGCCACGGCCATTGATGCAGGCAAGCAGCTCTACAACGTATTCACGACAGCACACGCCCTTATCATGATCTTCTTCGCGGTGATGCCCGGTCTGATCGGCGGCTTTGCCAACTGGATGATACCGCTCATGATCGGGGCTCCTGATATGGCTTTCCCGCGGATGAACAACATTTCTTTCTGGCTGCTGCCGCCTGCCTTCATTTTGCTCTTGATGTCGCTGTTCATGCCCAGCGTACCAGGAGGCTATGGTGCAGGAACGGGATGGTTCCTCTACCCAACGCTGTCGACGTCGGGCCATCCTGGGCCTGCCGTTGACCTGGTCATTCTGTCGCTGCACATTGCCGGGGCCTCATCCATCCTCGGGGCGATCAATTTCATCACCACGATCTTCAACATGCGTGCGCCCGGCATGACGCTCCACAAGATGCCTCTCTTCGCGTGGTCGGTTCTGATTACAGCATTCCTTCTTCTCCTCGCGCTCCCCGTTCTGGCAGGCGCGATCACGATGTTGCTGACTGACCGGAACTTCGGCACTGCCTTCTTCCTCCCGGACCAGGGCGGCGATTTGCTCCTCTACCAGCATCTTTTCTGGTTCTTCGGTCATCCGGAAGTCTACATCATGATCCTCCCGGCATTCGGCATTGTGAGCCAGGTAATATCCACCTTTTCGCGCAAACCGATCTTCGGCTATCTCGGCATGGTCTATGCGATCGTGGCGATCGGCGCGATAGGGTTTGTCGTCTGGGCGCACCACATGTACACCAGCGGCATTGGCCTGGACACGCAGCGCTATTTTACCTTCGCGACAATGGTGATTGCGGTGCCGACAGGTATTAAGGTCTTCTCCTGGATCGCCACGATGTGGGGCGGATCGATTCGCCTGCAAACGCCCATGCTCTGGGCGTTGGGATTCATTTTTCTGTTCACAATCGGTGGGGTAACAGGCGTTCAGCTGGCCAATGCTGCGCTCGACCGTGAATTGCACGACACTTACTTCGTCGTCGCGCATTTCCACTACATACTCTCACTGGGAGCTCTCTTTGGGATCTTCGCGGGCTGGTATTACTGGTTCCCGAAGATGACCGGGTATATGTATAACACTCTACTGGCGGGAGTGCATTTCTGGACGACTTTTGTCGGCGTCAATCTGGTCTTCTTCCCGCATCACTTTCTAGGTTTGGCGGGCATGCCGCGCCGCTACATAGACTATCCCGATGCATTTGCAGGCTGGAATATGGTCTCTTCCTATGGGGCCTACATATCTGCCGCGAGCGTACTGTTCTTCCTGGCCGGAGTGGTCGACGCCTTCTACAGACGAAGGGAGGCCGGCGATAATCCTTGGGGTCCGGGAGCCACGTCCCTGGAGTGGATGTTGCCTTCGCCACCCCCGTTCCATCAATGGGACAGGCTCCCGATCATTAAATAGCCCGGGTCGGCGATTTCGGCGCCCATGCGTGACGGTCCCTGCAGCCAATGCCCTGGCTCTCGTGGCCCTCAATCAGCATCCAACACGACGGGGTTGGTGTTGGCCCGGGAGAGTACCGGGCCCCTAGCGAGCCGTTCCTGATCCCCGGTCGGGCTCGCGGATAATTCATCGCCATGCACGAACTTGATAGCCAAACAGAACGACCAGCGCCAAGGAACATTTCTGATCCAAGGATGTTCGGGGAACCCCAACCCTGGAGAAACCTCATGTTCATGCACAATAAGCGACTGCAATACACCGTCCGTGTGTCGGAGCCGAATCCGAAACTGGCATGCATGATAATGGAGCAGTTCGGCGGAGCCGATGGCGAGTTGGCCGCCGCTATGCGCTATTTCGTCCAAGGGCTGGGCGAGGATGATGTCGGTCGAAAAGACATGTTGCTCGACATCGCAACCGAAGAACTAAGCCACCTCGAGGTGGTCGGGTCAATTGTCACAATGCTGAACAAGG
>NZ_RZST01000384.1:0-5105 GCF_003997575.1 Mesorhizobium sp. M1A.F.Ca.IN.022.07.1.1 | reverse complement strand
TCTCAATGCCGCGACGAAAGCCGGGAAGGTGGTAACGGCGCCGGTGTCGAGCTCGAGCGCCGCGGCGCGGCCGCCTGCGGCCTCGATCTCGGCGATCGCCGCCTTCGCCTCGTCGGCGCGCGAGCGGTAGGTGAGGATGACGTCGACGCCCTTGCGGGCGAGGTTGAGCGCTGTGTTGCGGCCGAGGCCGCGGCTGCCGCCGGTGATGAGGGCAATGGCGCGAGTGGTCATGGTGAAAATCTCCGTCTTGGCGATGGTGATCCATATACTCGCGCGAATGACCGATATAATCTGGCATGGATTGCCAACTCTATTCAAGATTTGCGAACAATCCGCGATGGACAGGTTCGACAGCATGCGGCTCTTCACCCGCGTCGTGGAACGGCGCAGCTTCACGGCGGCCGCTGCCGATCTCGGCCTGCCGCGCTCCAGCGCCACCGCCGCGATTAAGCAGTTGGAGGAGCGGTTGGGCGTGCAGCTGCTGCGTCGCACCACGCGCCACGTCACCACCACGCTCGACGGTGAAGCCTATTACCAGCGTTGCATCGGCATCCTCGCCGACATCGAGGATGCCGAGGGCGGCTTCGGCGCGCATGAGGTGCGTGGGCGCCTCAGCGTCGACGTCAACGGCCATATGGCGCGCACCTTCCTGCTGCCGGAACTGCCGGCGCTGCTCGCCCGATATCCGGGCCTGACCGTGCATATCGGCGAAGGCGACCGCCTCGTCGACCTCGTGCGTGAAGGCGTCGATTGCGTCATCCGGGCCGGCACGCTTCCCGACAGCGACATGATCGTGCGGCGTCTCGGCATCGCGCGCGAAATCACCGTGGCCAGCCCCGCCTATCTCGAACGCCACGGCGTGCCGCGCACGCCGGACGACTTGGCTGGGCACATGATGATCGGCTTCGTGTCGTCGCGCACGAGGCAGGTGATGCCGCTGGAATTCACCGTCGACGGCATGGTTCGCGAGATCGTCCTGCCGTCGCGGGTCACGGTCGCCAATTCGGACACGAGTGCTGCGCTGGTCCGGCTGGGCTTCGGGCTGTTCCAGGCGCCAAGGCTCCGATATGCGGACGACCTCGAGGCAGGCCGGCTGGTCGAAGTGCTTCCCGATTTTCCGCCGACGCCCACGCCGATCTCGGTGCTCTATCCGCCGAGCCGGCAGTTGTCGCCACGGGTCAGGGTGTTTGTCGATTGGCTGGTGGAGATCCTGGGGCCGAAGCTGGATGCGGGGTAAGTTGGCAATCGCGGAGGGGATCGTATCCAGCGGTCGTCATCCTAGGGCGGAGCAAGGAGCGAAGCGACGCGCGCAGACCCTAGGATCCATGCCGTGACGCTAAGGCGTTGCAAGGATTGCAGAATTCTCCGCCGTTGCGCTCTATGACGGAGTCGCCGCATGGATCCTCGGGTCAAGCCCGAGGATGACCACCGTTAGGCATGGCTACAAAAACAGCCGCAACTGCGCGTGGATGATCGACCGGTAATCCTCGATCGTGCGCCGGCCTTCCGCCTCGTCCTGCGTCAGCGCCAGCCGCACGACGCCGCCGGCGAGCTGAAAGATCAGGAACACCACGCGCCCGAACGCCTCGCGCTGCTTAGGCTTCAGCATCGGCGCCACACGGTCGCAGAACATCTTCGCCTGATGCCGCGTCTCGGCGATGTCGAGATGCTGCAGCGCCTTGTCGGCCTGGATCGCGTTCTGCAGATCCTGGATCGCCGGATCCGCCGCGACACGGCCGTAGTAATCGTCGAGCAGCCGATCGGCTGCAGCGGTCACGTCATCCACTCCCCGGATATCGGCGATGATCGCGCCGAAGCGAGCCCGGCTCTCCTCCGAGAAACGCTCGTAGAGCATCGCCAAGATCGCCGACTTGCTTGGAAAATAATGATAGACCGTGGCGATCGGCCCGCCCGCCAGCGCGCCGACTTCCTTCATCGTGACCGCGTCTATGCCCTTCTCGCCGATCAGCCGCATGGTCGTAGCGAGGATCGCGTCGATGCGCTCGCGGCTGCGCTCCTGCTTGGGCCTGCGTCTGGGTTCCGTCGCCGTTTGCCTAGTTTGCCTCATCTCGCGCGGGCAGTCGTTGATTCTCGGTTGACAGGAAACTGATCAAGTATCAGTTTCGTGAATGCTGACAACTTGTCAGCTTTTTCACCGGGCTGCAAGGGAGGGCGCCTCGTGACTGCAACCGATGCCGCGCATGCGGAAAATGGCGACTGGCTGGTCGGCAACCCGACCGGCCTGCAACTCGCCGCGGCGCTCTGGATCGGCTCGGTCGGCCTGCTCATCCTGGGCTTGCAGCCGGTGCTGCTCGGCGCGCTCTACAGCGAAGGTCATGTCACCGGTGACGAGCTGGCACTGGTCGCCACCGCCGAGATGATCGCGATCGCCATCGGCTCGGCGATCGTGGCGATGCTCCTCCCGGCCCGCAACATGCGCTGGAAGAGCGCCGCACTTTTGGTGCTGCTGGCGCTCGCCAATTTCTGGACCGCCTATGCGATGAGTTCCAATGCGCTGATCGGGGCGCGCACGCTCGCCGGGCTTGCTGAGGGTGGCTTGGTCGCCGTGGCGACCGAATTGATCGCCCGCTCGCGCCGGGCCGAGCGCATCGGCGGCTATTTCGTCACGCTGCAGACCTTGGCGCAATGCGCGCTGGCGCTGCTGCTCGCGCTTTATGCCGTGCCTGCCGCGGGCGCGGCCGGCGGCTTCGTCGCGCTTGGCGTTGTCTGCCTGTTGTCGCTCGTCGTCGCGTGGATCGTGCCGGACGACTACGCCGACCTGCCGAAGGACGAGCATTTTGCCAATGTGCTCACCGTGCCGGCGATCACGGCGCTGCTGTCGATCTTCTGCTACTTCATGTTCTTCAACGCCGTCTGGGCATTTCTGGAGCCGCTCGGCGCCGAGTTCGGCATAGACGGCCGCACCGTCGGCCTGATGGTCTCGGCAAGCCTCGCCGCGCAGGTCATGGGCGCCATGACCGCCACCGTCTTCGAAGCGCGCATCGACTACCGCTTCGCCATCACCGTCATCGGCGCCATCGCGACGATCAGCTCGGTGCTGCTCGCTTCCGGCCCTGGGCTTTCGGTCTTCTGGTCGGTGGCGCTGGTGATGGGCTTCATCCTGCTCTTCATCGTGCCCTACCAGATCCGGCTGGCGATCGCCGCCGACGAGACGCGCAACGCGGTACTGCTTGTGCCGGCGGCGCAGCTCTTCGGCCTCGCCATCGGCCCGGTGGCCGCCTCGCTGCTGATCGACGGCCAAAATTTCCGGCCGGTGCCGGAATTCGCCGCGGCAAGCGCGTTGGCCAGCGTGGCGCTGCTCGGCGTCTTCGTGTTGGTTGCGCGCCGCCGCGTTCCAGCCTGAGCGGGAGGTGACGATGGCAAACGCCTGGAGGAACTGGTCGGGTTTCGTGAACGCCGCGCCGAAGCTGATCGCCACGCCAGCCGATGTCGGCGAACTGGCCGATCTGGTGCGTTCCGCGCCCGGTCCGCTGCGCGTCGCCGGCGCCGGCCATTCCTTCACGCCGCTGGTGCAGTCCGACGGCACCATCATCTCGCTGGCGAAGATCGAGGGGCTGGTTTCGCATGACGCCGCAGCCAATCGGGCACGCCTGAGGGCGGGGACAAGGCTTGGCGCGCTGATGCACATCCTGCAGGACATCGGCCAGGGCCTGCCCAATATGGGCGACATCGACAAGCAAGCGATCGGCGGCGCGCTGGGCACCGCGACGCATGGTTCCGGCCCGACGCTCGGCGCCTATCATACGCAGCTCGAGACGGTGCAGTTCGTCGACGGGCAAGGCAAGCTGCGCGAATACAGCCGGGCGGGCGACCAGGATATGATCCATGCCACCGGCGTCGCGCTCGGCGCTTTCGGCGTGCTCACCGAAGTGACGATGAACAACATCCCGACCTACCGGCTGCGGCGCCGCAAATGGGTGTTGCCGATCGGCGAAATGCTGCGCGACTTCGAGACGATGATGGGCGCACACCGTTCGGCAGAGTTCTATTACATCCCGTTTTCCGGCTATGCGCAGTTCATCGCCAGCGATCTCAGCGACGCTCGGCCTTCGCCGCGGCCGACCGAGGATGACGAGGAGGGCCTGGCGACATTGCGCAAGCTGCGCACCGTGCTGCGCCGGCTGCCGGCGCTCCGCCGGGCGCTGATCAAGGGTGCGGTCAAGAAGGTGCCGGCCGAGGATTATGTGCAGGACTGGCTCAACGTCTACGCCAGCGACCGTCGCACCAAATTCAACGAGATGGAGTACCACCTGCCTTACGAGGACGGTCCCCGGGCGCTGGCCGAGATCATCGCGCTGACCGAAAAGCACTTCCCGGAAGTCTATTTCCCGATGGAAGTGCGTTCGGTGGCCCCGGACGAATTCTGGCTCTCGCCCTTCCACCAGAGGCTGACCTGCTCGATCGCCATCCATCACGACGCGGCGAACGATCCGCTGCCCTTCATGCGCGCGGCCGAGCCGATCTTCCGCAAATATGGCGGGCGGCCGCATTGGGGGAAGATGCACAGCTTGACGGCGGCGGATTTCAAGAAACTCTATCCGCGCTGGGACGACGCAATGGCGGTGCGCCGCGACATCGATCCCGAGAACCGCTTCGTGTCGCCCTATATGGCCGGCCTGTTCGGCATCCAACAATGAGCGCCTATTTCGCCGAGCTGTCGAAGGCGCTCAAGGCCGCCGAAATCTTTCGGCCCTGCCTGGTGCTCGACCGCGACCGGCTGGACGCCAACATCGCGCTGGTGAAGCAGAGGCTGGCGCCGGGTCTTGCCGTGCGGTTGGTCGACAAGTCGCTGCCTTGCCTGCCGCTGCTTTCGCATATCTCCAAGTCGCTCGAAACCGGCCGCTTCATGACCTTCCATCCGCCGGTGACGCAGGCGGTGCTCGACGCCTTTCCCGCGGGCGATCTCCTCTATGGCAAGCCGATGCCGGTAGGTGCGGCGAAAGCGGCGCTGGCTAGAGGCGACGCCGGCGGGTGGTCGCGCGTCTGCTGGCTGATCGACACGCCGGAGCGCCTGTCCGAATACGGTGCGCTCGCCGCAGCGTTCGGTACCCAACTGCGCTTCGCTTTCGAGGTCGATGTCGGTC
>NZ_RZST01000383.1:0-5133 GCF_003997575.1 Mesorhizobium sp. M1A.F.Ca.IN.022.07.1.1 | reverse complement strand
GGGCAGGGCAGGGTGTTCTACGCCGTCGGCGGAACCTGGCGAAACCTCGCCCGGCTGCATATGGAGATGACCAACTACCCGCTCGGCGTCATGCATCATTACGAGATCGCCGCCGACAGCGCCCTGAACTTCCTCAGGCAGGTGGCCAAGGGCGAGGTCGAAAAGGTCAAGGGCATCGAAGGCGTCTCCAAGAACCGCCGCTCGCTGCTGCCTTACGGTGCGGTCGTGCTGCAGGAAATCATGGCGGCAATGCAGCCCTCGAAGATCGTCGTCTCGGCGCAGGGCGTGCGCGAAGGCTTCCTCTATTCGCTGCTCGACGCCGCCGAGCAGAAGGCCGATCCGCTGATCTCCGCGGCGGAGGAACTGGCGCTGCTGCGCTCGCGCTCGGTCCATCACGCGCATGACCTCGTCGACTGGACGGACAAGGCTTTCAAGGCCTTCGGCATCGACGAGACGGTGGATGAGGCGCGCTACCGCCACGCCGCCTGCCTGCTTGCCGATATCGGCTGGCGGGCGCATCCCGAATATCGCGGCCGGCAGTCGCTCAACATCATCGCGCATGCGTCCTTTATCGGCGTCGACCATCCTGGCCGCGCCTATCTGGCCCTGACCAACGCCTATCGCCATGACGGCATCTTCAACGATGCGATCGCGGCCGAGATCAAGACCCTGGCGCCGCCGCGCATGCTCGAGCGCGCCCGCGTGCTGGCGGCAATGATGCGTGTCGTCTACCTGCTGACGGCGGCGATGCCCGGGGTCATGCCGCGGCTGAAATGGGAAAGCCGCGGCAACGGTGCGCTTGCGCTGGTGCTGCCGGCCTCGCTTGCCGACCTCTATGGCGAGCGGCCGGCCGGCCGGCTGGCGCAGCTCGCGCGCATCACCAACCGCCGCCTGGTGCTGGCGGTCGAGGGCGGGCCGAGCATTTCCGTCAAGTGACGGATCAGGTGATCTCGGCACCGACGCCAAAAGGGCGGCCGTCGGCCGACCATGCGCCGGCGCCGGCCATGGCGAGCGCCAGGAAGCCCCCGGCAATGGCAATGTCCTTCATCAGCATCTGCCGGTGCATGAAGGTGAGGGTCGCATCCTCGCCGCCCTGGCCGAAATGGCCGATGAAGCCGGCGACGATAGTGAAGGCGGCAAGCAGCAGCGCCGCGATCCGCGTCTGAAAACCGACAAGGATCAAAAGTCCGGCGATCAGCTCGAACAGGCCGGTGCCCCAGGCCGCCAGGGTCGGTAGCGGCAGGCCGAGGCCGGTGAAGTAATCGATCGTGCCGGATATGTTGGTCAGCACCTGGAAGCCCGAGGGCACGAACAGCGCGGCAAGCAGGAGCCGCGAGGCGAGAAGCAACGCGTTGCGGTTCATGGCCCACCTCCCTTGCCGGTATCCGGGAATGCACCGGCTCTCGGTGCAGTGTACGCCTGCACTCGAGAAAACGAAAAAGCGGCGCGGAAAATTCCGCGCCGCCAAAGTTTCAGCTTGGGAGGGGAAGGAGATCAGCCGCGCTTGGCGTCGATCGAATAGGCGCCGGCGCCGGAGGAGGCGAGCAGGATGAAGCCGCCGGTGATGGCGAGGTTCTTGAGAAACTGGATCATCTGCATCTGGTCGGCCCAGCCGGTGTGAGCAACCAGGCCGGTAGCGATCGTGAAGATGGCGAGCAACCAGGCGGCGATCCGCGTCTGGAACCCGACAAGAATGGCAAGGCCGCCGAGCAGCTCGATGAGGCCGACCACGACGGCCGTCACGGTCGGAAGCGGCAGGCCGAGGGCGCCGAAATAGCCGGCGGTGCCGGAAATGGCGGTAAGCTTGCCGAAGCCGGAAAGCAGGAAGATGACGGCGAGCAGGATACGGCCGAGCAGGATGGTGGTGGCACTGTTGGACGCGATGCTGGTACCGGCGGCGGAAGTGTTGATGGACATTGGCGAGTCTCCGAATCGTGTTGGATGCCCAGTCAGATAGACGACGAAGACTGTTCACCAAAGCCGCCGATGCGGCGACACATTGTTCACAGGCAGTATGTTTCGCTGACCGGCGGATGCGCGCGAAAATCGTGTCGGCGGACTGGGATTAACGAGTAAATTGTGCCCCCGCAAAATAGCCAAGCCATCGGTGGGGCTGCAGTCGCAGACCTCGGAGGCTAGCCGAAACGCCCGATCGGGTCGTCTTCGCCCTGAAATGGCGACCTCTTGGGTCAGTCCGCGCCGCGAGAATTAGCCCGGATGCGTCATGTCCTCGGGCCGCACCAGCCGGTCGTAGTCGGCCTCGCTGACCAGCCCGGTGGCAAGAGCTTCCTCACGCAGCGTGGTGCCGTTCTTGTGCGCGGTCTTGGCGATCTTGGCGGCGTTGTCGTAGCCGATGGTGGGGGCGAGCGCCGTCACCAGCATCAGCGAGCGCTCCAGCGCCGCCTTGATGTTGTCTTCCCGCGCCTCGATGCCGACGACGCAATTGTCGGTGAAGGAGACGGAAGCGTCGGCAAGCAGCTGCACCGACTGCAGGAAATTATAGGCCATCAGCGGGTTATAGACGTTGAGCTCGAAATGGCCCTGGCTGCCGGCGAAGGTTAGCGCGGCATTGTTGCCGAACACCTGCACGCAGACCTGCGTCAGCGCCTCGCACTGCGTCGGGTTGACCTTGCCCGGCATGATCGACGAGCCCGGCTCGTTCTCCGGCAGCGACAGCTCGCCGAGGCCCGAGCGCGGGCCTGAACCGAGCAGGCGGATGTCGTTGGCGATCTTGAACAGCGCCGCCGCCGCCGCGCTGATCGCGCCATGCGAGAACACCATGGAATCGTGTGCTGCGAGCGCCTCGAACTTGTTCGGCGCCGTGACGAAGGCGATGCCGGTGATGGCGGCGATCCGGTCCGCCACCTTTTCCGCAAAGCCAACCGGCGCGTTGAGCCCGGTGCCGACCGCGGTGCCGCCCTGCGCCAGTTCCTGCAGGCCGGGCAGCGTCTGCTCGATGCGCTTGATCGACGACGCGACCTGCGCGGCGTAGCCGGAGAATTCCTGGCCGAGCGTAAGGGGTGTGGCGTCCTGCGTGTGGGTGCGGCCGATCTTGATGATGTGGTTGAAGGCGCGGGCCTTGGCGTCGAGCGCTTTGTGCAGATGGTGGAGCGCTGGGATCAGGTGATGCGCGACCCGCTCGGCGCAGGCGACATGCATGGCCGTCGGATAGGTGTCGTTTGACGACTGGCTCATATTGACGTGGTCATTCGGGTGCACGGGCTTCTTGGAGCCCATCACGCCGCCGAGCATCTCGATGGCCCGGTTGGAGATCACTTCATTGGCATTCATGTTGGACTGCGTGCCCGAACCGGTCTGCCAGACCACGAGCGGGAAATGGTCGTTGAGCTTGCCGTCGATCACTTCCTGCGCGGCGTCCACGATTGCCTTGCCGATGGCTGGATCCAGCCGTTTCATCTCCATGTTCACTTCGGCCGCGGCGCGCTTGACGATGCCCAGTGCGCGCACGATCGAGGCCGGCTGCTTTTCCCAACCGATCTTGAAATTGCCGAGCGAACGCTGCGCCTGCGCGCCCCAGTAGCGGTCGGCCGCGACCTCGATGGGACCGAATGTATCGGTTTCGGTTCTGGTCTTCTCAGCGCTCACGGGAAATCTCCGGTCTGTCGATTTGCGCAAGGGCGTATCGCGTTGCACAAAACCCTTCAAGCGGAGATTGCGGGCGAGGAAGATGCAAATCGGTTGAAGGGGGCTGCCGATCTCCCCCCTTGTGGGCCAGATCAGCCCTCCATCGGCGGTCCAACGATGTCGATGCCGTTCTCGGCGCAGAGTCTCGTCAGCGTCGCCATCATCTCGGGCGTCGGCGCCCCCGGCTGCGGCAGGTCCGGCCGTTCGGCGGGGCGGCTCGCCAGGCGCACCATCGTCTCGAAATCCGAGCCGCGCGTGACGGTGAGCGTATGCGCGCCTTGCGGAGATTCGACCCTGTATGTATGCGGCAGGCCCTTCGGCGCGATGACGGTTTCGCCCGCGCCCACGACCCGCTCATGGCCGTTGATCTGGAAACGCATTTGTCCTTCGAGGATGTGAAATACCTCGTCTTCGTTGCGGTGCATATGCAGCGGCGGGGAATCGCCATAGGGCAGGCGATGCTCGATGACGCAGATGCCGTCCTCTCCGTCGGCCGAAGAGACCTGGATGGCGACGAGCGTGTTGTTGAACCAAAGGAGTTCCTTGCCTGCGATGGTCCGCTTGATCATTGTCATGGTGTCTCTGCTTTGTGTTGGGCCGGCGAAGCGGCGTCGACGGCGAACTAACCAGCGACGCGTGGGAGATGGAAATCGAATGATCATATGGACTGAATTGATGCGATGAATTTGAACGCGCTCGATCTCAACCTGGTGAGGGTGCTCGACGCGCTTTTGCGCGAGAAAAGCGTGACGCGCGCCGGCGAGCAGATCGGCCTCAGCCAGCCTGCGGTGAGTGCCGCGCTCAACCGCCTGCGGCATACGCTCAACGACCAGCTCTTCGTGCGGCGCGGCAACGACATGGTGCCGACGCCACGCGCCGAAAGCCTGGCCGGGCCTGTGCGTGCCGCGCTGCGCGAGATCGAGCGTGCTTTCCAGCCGGCGAAGGACTTCGATCCGGCCAGGCTGGAGCGGACCTTCACCTTCATGGGCGCGGATTTCTTTTCCATGCTCCTGATGCCGCCCTTTGCCGCGCGCATCGCGGCGGTGGCGCCATCAGTGTCGTTCCGCTTCCTCGACAGCGCCATCGGCGACGTCTCGAAACTGTTGCAGGAGGACCAAATCGACGTGGCACTGGAGCGTCCCCTGGAAGTCGCCGAATGGGTTTCCAGCGTACCGCTGTTCGGCTCGCCCTTCGCCGTCATCGCGGCGAAGGGCAATGCAGCGCTCAATCGGGCCGGCATCGCCGAAGGCGAGCAGGTGCCGCTCGATCTCTTCTGCGAGCTGCCGCACGCGCTGCGCTCCATCGACGGCTCGATGTCGGGCTTCACCGATGACGCGCTGGGGAAGATGGGCCGGACGCGCCGGGTCACGCTTGCCTTGCCGCATTTCCAGGCGGTCGCGCTGGCCGTGGCGAGCGGACCCTATCTGGCGGCCGTTCCAATGCAGTTCGCGGCGGTGGCGGCGAAATCCTTGCCGCTCGGCATCTACG
>NZ_RZST01000382.1:0-5161 GCF_003997575.1 Mesorhizobium sp. M1A.F.Ca.IN.022.07.1.1 | reverse complement strand
CACCTGGGCAACGGTTTGATCGATGTCGGCGGTATCGGTGTTGGTCATCGACTGCACGACGACCGGCGCGCCGCCGCCGACCATCACGCCGCCGACATCGACGCCGACCGATGCGCGCCGCGGGAAAGGAGAAGAAAAATATCCGGTCATGCCGGCCGCCTTCATCTGGAAGTTCCGGGCATGAGGTGGCGGAGCAAAGATGGCTTGTCAATGGCCGGTGACAGCCACGGTCCGCAAATCGGCTGCGCTTGGTTGGCGGCCGCGCGGTTCAGCAGCCCACATCGGGCTGCGGTTGCATTCCGGGAAGACTCGGGAAATTCAGCGTAAACTCACCGTACCGGCGGCATTCTTGCCACCGGTTGGGTTGCACCCGACGGGTGCGGTTTATGCTGCCTAGAGGAGTTTCAGTGTGCCGTCGGTTTCGCCTTCAGCTTTTCAATCTCGTCCTTGATTGCCAGCTTGCGCCGCTTCAGAGTGGCGATCTCGAGGTCGTCTACCGAAGGATGATTCATCGCGTCGATAAGCTCGCGCTCGATGTCGCCGTGCTTCCGCTGCAGCTCATCAAGATGGGATGCAAGAGACATGATTGGTTCTCCCTTTCATGGATTCCTCGATTGCAGCCGTCTCAGGCACGTCCACCGCAGGTCGCAACTGTGACGGCACGATGACAGTTTGCCACCAACCAATCTCGATGTCGAATGCCGCGTGGTAGCATTCCACGACAATGTGAAATGTGATATCAGCGGCGCGCCGGTCACAAACCCCACCGGCCCCGCCCAAAGGCCCATCCCTGGGCGACGCATACGCAGACGGTAGATAATGTCCGAACAGGAACAGGCTGAGATACGCCTCGAATATTCCCGGCTCAAACAGGAACACGCCGATTTCGACGCCGCCATCAATGCGATGATCGCCATGGGTTGCGACCCGCTGCAGATCCAGCGCATGAAGAAGAAGAAGCTGATGCTGAAGGACCGGCTGATGGCGCTGGAAGACCGCATCATCCCCGACATCATCGCCTGACCGGCAGCTTCCTTCGCTCGACGGCTAGGGGATCGAAAGCCGCGCGGCGCGGTCACGCAGCAGCGCGACCAGCTCGCCTGTCCGATCTTCCGACGTGTCGATCGGAACCACCAGGCACATCGTCGCCTCGATCTTCCCGGGCGCTGAAAAGACCGGCGCCGCCAAGCATTTGGTATAGGCGTCGACAAGGCCCGACGTCACGCAATAGCCGGTGACGCGGGCTTTTGCGATGTCGTCGATGAAGTCGTCGAGCTCGATCTTGCGGCCATCCGGCAGCACGAGGTCGTCCTGGGAGATCATCGCCTCGATCCGGCTGCGTTCCAGGCCGGCGAGCAGCAGCCGGCCCGACGCGGTCCAAGGCAGCGGGATCTGCAGGCCGGTGGCCGAGCTGATGCGGAACGGCCTGGTGCCCGGGCTCGAATGGACGATCGTGTAGCGGCCGCTCTGCAGCATGCACAGCTCCGAGGTCTCGCCGGTCTCGCGCGACAGCGTGTCGACCTCCTGCCGTCCGCGCCTGAGGAGGTCGTTGCCGCGCATATAGGCCATTCCGTAGAGGTAAAGCTTCTTGCCGAAATAGACGCGGTTGCCGTCGCCGGCCATCTCCAGGAGACCGGCACCGACCAGCTCGCGAACGAGCGTGTAAGTCGTCGAGCGGGGGGCGTTGAGCCCCTTGGCCAGCTCGCCGATGCCGATCGCGCGCTGCGTGGCATGCAGGAACTCCAGAATGTGCAGCGCGCGGTTGAGACCCTTCTCGCGAGAGTTCGCGGGCCTCTCCTCGTCCGAACCTGCGGCCTGCCACTCGGTCAGCGCTTCGCCATCTTGCATTGTCGATTCCCGGTGTTAGTATCTGTCTTGTACAGGATACATACGTCTCTTGTAAGAGACAATCGTATATCGATTGCTGACGCGTGTATTCATGGGGAACACACACCAAAGGAGGTCGCCGTGAACGACACATCCGGAAGACGTGATTTTCTGAAATTGGGAATGGCCGGACTTGCCACCGCCGGCGCGCTCACCGCGGTCAGCGCCGAGAAGGCCGCCGCGCAAGCCGCGTCCGATAGCGTGCTGCGGACCGCGCTCGATCGCGGCAAGCTGATCGTCGGCACCGGCAGCACCAACGCGCCGTGGCATTTCGAGAACGATGCCGGCGAGCTGGTCGGCATGGACATCACTATGGGGCGCATCCTCGCCAAGGGCCTTTTCGATGACCCGACCAAGGTCGAATTCGTCATGCAGGATCCGGCGCAGCGCATTCCGAACGTGACCACCAACAAGGTCGACATCACCATCCAGTTCATGACCATGACGGCGCAGCGCTCGCAGCTGATCCACTTCTCGCGCCCCTACTATGTCGAAGGCGTCGCGCTGCTGACGCTGCCCGGCTCCGAGAACAAGACTTTCGACAAGCTGCTGGCGAACGGCTCGGCCACGCGCATCTCGATCCTGCAGAATGTCGATGCCGAAAACTCGGTGCACTTTGCCCTGCCGCAGGCGCAAGTGATGCAGATCGACACCCAGGCCAACGTGCTCCAGGCGCTGGAATCCAAGCGCGTCGACGCCGCCGCGGTCGACCTCTCCACCGTGCGCTGGCTCGCCTCGCGCAACCCGGACAAATATTTCGACGCCGGCAAGAGCTGGTATTCGATGCTTTACGGCGCGGCCATCAGGCAGGGCGACCTCGACTGGCTGACCTACGTCGACCAGACCTTCACCATCGCCATGTTCGGCCACGAGACGGCACTCTACGACGCTGCCTTCAAGGAATATTTCGGCCAGGAACCGCCGCCGCGCCATCCGGGCTTCCCGGTCATCTGACGAGGCCTGTCTGACTTTAGCCGGCGGAGGGCCGCAGCAAGCGCCCTTCCGCCTGTTCTCCTCGACACGGGGTTCCTGCAGTGGCGATTTCTTTATCGTCACCACAGGCCATTGAGACGGACGCATGGGCTATACGCTCAATTTCAACCTGATCTGGCGCCATTTCGACAAGCTCTGGGGCGGACTGCTGCTCAGCCTCGAGCTTGCCGTGATCTCGATCGCCATCGGCATTGTCATCGGATTGGTACTGGCCGTCTGGTATGTCTCGGCCGGGCGTGTCGTGCGCGGCATTATCGCCTCTTACGTCGAATTCATCCGCAACGTGCCGCTGATCCTGCTGGTCTATCTGGTGTTCTACGGTCTGCCGACCGTCATCGACCTGGCCTACAGCGCGCAGACGTCCTTCGTCGCCACGCTTGCCGTCTACAGCGGCGCCTATCTCGTCGAAGTGTTCCGATCCGGCCTCGAAGCCGTGCCGCGCGGCCAGATCGATGCCGGCAAGGCGATCGGCCTTACGCCATGGCAGCGGCTTGTCCATGTGCGGCTGCCGACGATGATGCGCATCACCCTGCCGGCGCTTTCCAACACCTTCATCTCGCTGTTCAAGGACACGTCTGTCGCTTCCGTCATCTCCGTGCCCGAACTGACCTACGGCGCGCAGTGGATCAACTTCAACACCTTCCGCATCGTCGAGGTCTATCTGGTGGTGACGGCGATGTATCTGGTGACGGGTTACGCCCTGCTCTTCGCGCTCCGGCTGGTCGAGCGCTGGTATAGGACGGCGCGCTGATGCTTGGCCAGATCGCTTACGCCCTGCCGTTCCTCGCCGAAGGCTTCGCGCTGACGCTTTGGGTATCGCTGCTCGTCGTGGTGCTGTCGCTGATCGCCGGCGTTGTCCTCGGCGTTGGCCTCGTCTACGGGCCCGCACCCTTGCGCTGGGCGGTGCGGATCTTCAGCGACACCGTCCGCGGCATCCCGATCCTGGTGCTGATCTTCTTCGTCTATTACGGCCTGCCGGCCGTCGGCGTGCATCTCCAGTCCTTCTGGGCGGCGGTGCTGGCGTTGACCTTGTTCAAGACCGCGCAGGTCGTCGAATATCTGCGCGGTGCCGTCGCCTCGATCCCGAAAGGCCAGTCGGAAGCGGCGATGGCGATTGGCCTGACCTTTCGCCAGCGCCTTACCTACGTGATTTTCCCGCAGGCCTTCCGCCGCTTCCTGCCGCCTTGGATCAACGGCGTCACCGACGCGGTCAAGGGCAGCGCGCTGGTCTCGCTGCTCGGCATCACCGATCTGATGCAGGCCATCAACCAGGTCATTGGCCGCACCTATGAGGCGATGCCGCTCTATATCCTCGGCGCCCTTCTCTATTTCGGCGTCAACTACGCGCTTTCGCTTGCCAGCCGACGGCTGGAGCAGCGCTTTGCCTTCATCCGGGAATAGCACGATGGCCACCACTTCCGATAACAGCCCTGCGCTTCTCGATATCGCCGAGGTCTCGAAATCCTTTGGCTCGGTCGAGGTACTGCGCTCGGTCAGCCTCAAGGTGGCGAAGGGCGAGGTGGTCGCCATCATCGGACCGTCCGGCAGCGGCAAGACCACGCTGCTGCGCTGCGTCAACTTCCTCGAAAGCTACGACAGCGGCTCGATCCGCATCGACGGCAAGGAGGTCGGTTTTCGCGACGGCGGCGCGCGCCAGCGCCGCAGCGAGCGCGACTTGGCCGCCATGCGCGCCGAGACCGGCATGGTGTTCCAGGGCTTCAACCTGTTCCCGCATCTGACGGCGGCCGGCAACATCATGCTCGGCCTCACCAAGGTACGCGGCAAGAGCAGCGCCGAGGCGCGCTCGATCGCCGAGCACTGGTTGGGTCGTGTCGGTCTCGCCCACAAGGCCGACAGCCTGCCCGCCGAGCTTTCCGGCGGCCAGCAGCAGCGTGTCGGCATCGCCCGCGCCGTCGCCATGGAGCCGAAGATCCTGCTGCTCGACGAGATCACCTCGGCCCTCGATCCGGAACTCGTCGGCGAGGTTCTGGCCGTGGTGAAAAGCCTCGCCGAGGACGGCATGACCATGGTGATGGTGACGCATGAGATGGCTTTCGCCCGCGACGCCTCAAGCCGCATCGTCTTCATGGCCGACGGCGGCGTCAGTGCCGTCGGGCCGCCGAAGGAGGTGCTTGCCGCGGAGACCACGAACGAGCGCCTGCGGACTTTTTTGGCGCGCTTACGCGCCTCGCAATTCTGACATCGGATGGCAAATGCCATCCAAGGAGCATTCTTCCATGACGCCTTACACCCGGCTCGCCGAACTCGGCCTGACGCTGCC
>NZ_RZST01000381.1:0-5170 GCF_003997575.1 Mesorhizobium sp. M1A.F.Ca.IN.022.07.1.1 | reverse complement strand
CGTTGCTTGTTGCCGACGACGTAATCCAGCCAGGCTTCAATGACGGTAACCGGGCCGGCAAGGCAGAAGCCGCCGGCAAAGCGCACCGCGCGCCACATGACGGGGTCGATGACGAGCACCAGAAGCAGCGTGCCGACCGAGGCGATCGCGGCCAGCGCGGCAGAAGTCCGGACGTGGCCGACCGCCTTCAGGATACGCGTGACGGATAGGCAGCCGAGCAGGAAACCGGCGAAATAGAACGTGCCCATCAGGCCGATATCGGAAGCGGAAAAGCCTTCCTGCGCCCCGCGCAAGGCAATCAGCGTTCCCTGCAGCCCATTGCCGCCAAGCAGGATGCCTGCGGCAATCAGGAGCGGAATAAGCGGACGGATGGACGACATTAAAGAGAGGCAATCACGGATCTGTGACCTCTTCTTGGACCATAGATCCTGTCAACGCCAGCGGCAAATGCAACTTCACATCCTTGCACCCGGCCGAGGAGATGGGCTGCCAATTGGGGTAGGGGTGTCCTAAGCCTTGCCGGCCCATATTTCTATCTCCAGCTCGACCGTAGCAGGTGTCTCGCCCGGAAACGCATGGATGTTCTCCGCGGCCGGCCTCCGGCCAAGTGAACCTACCGTCAGCAGGCTGAGCACGATGAAGGGGATGCCGATGCCATAGGCGGAGCGGATGCCCCAATGGTCCGATATGAAGCCGAGCAGCGGCGGGCCGAGCAGGAAAGCGATGAAGGAAATCTGTGAGAGCGCCGCGACGTTGATCGCCGCCGGGCGATCCGTCCGTTGCGCGGCGGCGGAGATCGCCAGCGGGAAGAGGGCGCTGCTGCCAATGCCCAACAGGGCAAAGCCAAGCATCGAAACGGCCGGCAGCGGCGAGAAGAAGACGATGAGCACGCCGGCCGCCATCGCTGCCAAGAGCACGCGCGCGACCCCGCTTGGCGAGTGGCGGTCGACGAAGGAGACGGCGAAAAAGCGTGTGGTTGCCTGCGAGAAGGCAAACAGCGCCACGGTCAAGCCGGTGACGAAGGGGCCGGAGTCGAAGACGGTGCGCATGTAGATCGCCGACCAGTCGATGCTGGCGCCTTCGAGGAGCATCGCCGAAAGCGTCACAGCGACCAGGACCAGGATCGGCAATGTCGGCCGCGCGAACATCGGCGCCTTGTCGCCGGAGTTGGCGAAGCGGGCGGGCGCCGGCTCGAAGCCGCCGAGAAACAGGGCCGTTGCAATGGTCACCATCGGCACCACCAGCGCCAGATGCAACTGCGGCGACAGGCCGAGATGCGCCATGGCGCCGCCGAACAGCCCGGCGCCGAAGAAGCCCGCGCTCCAGAGCTGACGGTCGCTACCAATTCGCCGGGCGTCGCATCGGCACTCGCCGATCTGCCCCTGATCGAGCTGTTTGTGCTGGGCGGCAGGTATGTCCGCGACCTCGGCACCTGTGTCGGCGGCGATACGCTGGCCGCCGTGGCGCAGCTTGGCGCCGATCTGTTCTTCCTTGGCTCCTGCGGCCTCGATGCCTCGCGTGGCGTCACCGCCTTCGATTCGGCGGAAGCGGAGGTCAAGCGCGCCATGGCCGGGAATAGCGCCGGCATCGTGATCGTCGTCACCAACGACAAGCTCGCCACCGCGGCGCCTTATCGCGTCGCCGCGCCCGACGCGATAAGCCATCTGGTGGTGGACAAGACGGCGCCTTCACCCATCCTTGCCGATTTCGAGCGCCTGGGTGCCGAAATCCACTTTGCCTGACCTGGGGCACCGCGCCTGCGTGTGACCGCTTGCCTTGACAAAGCCGGCCTCTCATGCGCTTTTCGCGCCAATTTTCGAGCCGGGCTTTCGCCCGCAATTCCGGACTCCACCAATGACAATGCATCGTTACCGCAGCCACACCTGTGCCCAATTGAGAAAGACCGACGTCGGCAATTCGGTCCGCCTGTCCGGCTGGGTGCATCGCGTGCGCGACCATGGCGGGCTGCTCTTCATCGATCTGCGCGACCATTACGGCCTGACCCAGATCGTCGCCGACCCGGACTCGCCGGCCTTCAAGGTCGCCGAGACGGTGCGCGGCGAATGGGTGATCCGCATCGACGGCGAGGTCAAGGCGCGCCTGCCGGAGACCGTCAACGCCAATTTGCCGACTGGCGAGATCGAGATTTTCGCGCGCGAGATCGAAGTGCTCTCGGCGGCCAAGGAGCTGCCGCTGCCGGTGTTCGGCGAGCCTGAATACCCCGAGGACATCCGCCTGAAATACCGCTTCCTCGACCTGCGCCGCGAGACGCTGCACAGGAACATCGTTGCGCGCACCAAGATCATCGCCGAGATGCGCAAGCGCATGGGCGAGGTCGGTTTCACCGAATTCTCGACGCCGATCCTGACCGCGTCGTCGCCCGAAGGCGCGCGCGACTTCCTGGTGCCGTCGCGCATCCATCCCGGCACCTTCTATGCCCTGCCGCAGGCGCCGCAGCAGTACAAGCAGCTGATCATGGTCTCCGGCTTCGACCGCTACTTCCAGATCGCGCCCTGCTTCCGTGACGAGGATCCGCGCGCCGACCGCCTGCCCGGCGAGTTCTACCAGCTCGACCTCGAGATGAGCTTCGTCGAGCAGGATGACGTGCTCTCCACCATGGAGCCGGTGCTTCGCGGCGTCTTCGAGACCTTTGCCGCCGGCAAGCCGGTGACTCAGCAATTCCGCCGCATTCCCTTCGACGAGGCGATGCGGACCTACGGCACCGACAAGCCGGACCTGCGCAACCCGATCGAGATGCAGGCGGTCTCGGATCATTTCCGCGATTCCGGCTTCAAGGTCTTCGCCAACATCCTGGCCAACGATCCGAAGGCCGAAGTCTGGGCTATCCCCGCCAAGACCGGCGGCAGCCGCGCCTTCTGCGATCGCATGAACTCCTGGGCGCAGGGCGAGGGCCAGCCAGGCCTCGGATACATCTTCTGGCGCAAGGAGGGCGACAAGCTCGAAGGCGCCGGACCGATCGCCAAGAACATCGGTGAGGAACGCACCGAGGCGGTGCGCCAGCAGCTTGGCCTTGCCGATGGCGATGCCGCCTTCTTCGTCGCCGGCGACCCGAAGAAGTTCGTTTCCTTCGCGGGCGCCGCGCGCACCCGCGCCGGCGAGGAATTGAACCTCGTCGACCGCGATCGCTTCGAGCTCTGCTGGATCGTCGACTTCCCGTTCTTCGAATGGAACGAGGACGAGAAGAAGATCGACTTCGCCCACAATCCGTTCTCCATGCCGCAGGGCGGCATCGACGCGCTCGGCGGTCAGGAGCCGCTGGGCATCAAGGCGTTCCAATACGACATGGTCTGCAACGGTTTCGAGATCGCTTCCGGCGGCATCCGCAACCACCTGCCGGAGACCATGGTCAAGGCCTTCGAGATGGTCGGCCTCGATCGCCAGACGGTCGAGGAGCGCTTCGGCGGCCTCTACCGCGCCTTCCAGTATGGCGCGCCGCCGCATGGCGGCATGGCGGCCGGCATCGACCGCATCGTCATGCTTTTGGTCGGCGCCAAGAACCTGCGCGAGGTGACCATGTTCCCGATGAACCAGCAGGCCTATGACCTGCTGATGAACGCCCCTTCGGAGGCCACCCCGCAGCAGCTTCGGGAGCTGTCGCTGCGCGTCGCCGTCGCGAAGAAGGACTGACGCGGGGGCTCATCCTGAATCGATGGTAGCCCCGGGAGCGATTGGCGGCTGGCCATCGCTCCCAGAGCCATTTTCTCAAGGATTGGGTCAGAGCGTGTGGGCAACCGCCCGGATTTCAACCAATTGCTGCGGGAATGCCAAACCCGAGACCCCGAGGAGGGTCACGGCGGGCCGGTGTGGTCCGACATACTCTTTGTAAAGAGCGACGAACGCCTTCGTCGAGGAGGTCAGGCCCTGATCGTAGGAAAACGGCGATCCGGATCATCCGAACCGCCGTTGGATAATGCTGGCAGGTGCGAGGCGCCCCCGATCAGTCCTCGTTCGCCTTGACCTTCACGCCCAGCGTCTTCGGCAGGTCGAGCGGGTTGGACATGGCGCCGGCCATGATCAGCGCGAACGGCACCGACGCCGGCGGTTCGGCCGAGATCTCTAGGCTCTTGGGGTCGTCGAGGAACTTGTTGACCGCGGCCGATACCTCGGCCGTCAGTTCGGGATTGTTGAGCTGCGCCATGCCGAACGGCACGATCGCCTTGGCCTGGTTGGCGACGTCCTTGCCGGACATGCCCTGCTGCTTGCCGACATAGTCGAGCACCTTGCCGGTCAGCGAATCGTCGTCGAAGCGCACCGAGGCGCCGTTGAAGGACAGCTGCTGCAAGAGGCCGAGCATGGCCATGCCCTGCGCGGAATTGTCGGCACCCTCCGGCTGTGCGGCGAACTTCTTTTGCATCTCCTGCATCGACTTGATGAAGTCGAGGGTGTAGCCGCCGAGATTGAAGGTCATGCCGAGCGTGCCGGCATTCTCGACCGAGATGTCGTATTTCGACAGCTCCATCTTGCCGTCGCTGGGCTGCCAGGTGCCGGCCATCGAGACCGTACCGGAGATATTCTGGTAGCCGAGCGCTTGGATCGCCTCCTTCGACTTCGGGTCCTCGACCAGTGTCAGGTCGGCGTTGAACTTTTCCGTGTTGGCGGTGAAGTCCATCGCCTTGCCGTCGGCCGGCGGGGTGATCTGGACGGCCAGCCCGTCCATCGAGAAGGCCGTCTTGTCGCCGACCTTGACGGTCATGTTGGAGAGCTCGGCCGACTTGTACATCATCAGCGAGCCGAGCGGGTCGGTGCTGCCTTCGGCCGGCACCTTCATGCCGTGAATGACAACGGGGCTGAGGTTGAGCGTCACGCCGTCCTGGCTGCGCTCGAATGCCGAGCTCGAGACGGTCGCGATCTCGAAGCCGCCATTGGCCTCGGTGATGCCCTCCAGCTTCACGTCGCCGATCGGCAGGGCTTCCTTCTCGGCTGCCGGCTTGATGGACACGCCCTGCAGCACCGCGTTCGAATTGTCGCCGGAGACGCCGGTCCAGGAAATGTCGACGCCCTGGGCGGCAAGGGCCGCCTTGACGCGGTCGGCCACCGCCGGATCGGCGGCGAAGGCGGTGTTGAGCGGCAGGGCCAGCAGAATGGTTGAAAAAGCCAGTTTCTTGAGCATTGAGCGTTGAATTTTCATGGCGAGTTCCCTGTCCTGAAA
>NZ_RZST01000380.1:0-5196 GCF_003997575.1 Mesorhizobium sp. M1A.F.Ca.IN.022.07.1.1 | reverse complement strand
CTCCCGCTCCGCCCGTGGATGACGAGGTTCAGGCGTTTTCGCCAGCCGCAAATGCCGGCGCGGATAGCAACTACGCCTTCTCGCCCGCCTTCGGCCAGTAGGTGCCGAAGGACCAGACATTGCCTTCGGGGTCGAGGCAGATGAACTCGCGACTGCCATAGTCGCGGTCGACCAGTTCCTGGGTGATCCTGGCGCCGGCCTTTTTCGCCTTGGCATAGGCGGCATCGGCATCATCGACGGCGATGTAGATGGACTTGCCGCCGCCACCGCCGGGCTCGCCGACCATCTTGCCGTAGTCGTCGTCGCGCGCGGTGCCCAGCATGATCATCGAGGACCCAAAGGTCAGTTCCGCGTGGTGAACGATGTCGCCATCGCCATAACGGGCGCGCAGTTCGAAGCCGAAGGCCTCGCTGAGCCAGTCGATCATCCTAGCGGCGTTCCTGTATCGCAGGGCTGGATAGAGACGGGGTGCTTCGTTTGCTGCTGGCATGACAATATCCCTGTGCCGGTTGAATGAATGCCAGTCTGTGCGAAGGCGGTTTCCACGTCTTGAAGAAATATTACCTCGCCTGAGGCTTAGATCCGCGCGGCGAGCCCGGACGGCGTTTCGCCGGCAAGCTGACGGAATTCGCGCACCAGATGCGCCTGGTCGGCGTAGCCGCAATCGGCGGCAATGCCGGCCCAGTTGTCGTCCTGCCGCTTCGACAGCGACAGCGCGCGATTGAAGCGCACGATGCGTGACAATGTCTTCGGGCCGATGCCGGTCGCGTCGGCGAATTTCGCCGCCAGATGCTTGCGGCTCCAGCCGATCTCGCTGGCGAGCGCCGAAATGCGGGTGCGGCCGCCCGATGCGATGACCGTCCGGTAGGCCCAGGCGATTTCGGGCGAAAGCGCATGCGCGTCCGCGAGGCGGCCTGCGATGAAACCCTCGGCAATGTCGAAGCGCTTGTCCCAATCCGACGCTTCGCCGAGCTGTTCGCGCAGCGCGATGCCATGAAAGCCCATCGCATCGTCCAACCCGACCATGCGGTCGCGCAACTCACTCATCGGCAGGCCGAAGAATTGCCTGGCGCCGAGCGGCGTGAAATTGACCTGGACACAGCAGGCGGCGCCGAAGGATTCGATCATGACCGGGCCGGCATAGAGACCGGCGGCGAAGCTGGCGTAGCAATCGTTGTCGCCCGGGCTGCGGCCGAGCCCGATGGCGAAGGCTCCGGCGAAGCTGATCACCAGGGGTACGGTCAGCGAGGCATATTCGACCATGCGGAAATGGCCGGGCAATATTTCCCGATAGCCGCAGATATCCGTGACGATGCCTGCGAGCGGGGCGGCGGGTTTGCGCCGCACCATCTCGGAATGGAGGGCGGGAGAGCGAATATCCTCCCGATGGCGCTCCGTCTCGTCGGACATGCCGCGAGCCTAGCAGAACACGCTCGCAAAAATCAAAAGCGCCCGGCAGGGCCGGGCGCTCCGAGTTGCTCCACACTTTTCCTGGATTGCTTTAGGCGCCGCGCATCAGGCAGCCGCCGGCGAGCACGACATAGGCGATGAGCATGATCCACACCGACGCGAGAGGAATGAACGCAAGAACGCCGAGAGCGGCGAGAAGGCCGATGGCGGCGATGACCAACGAAATAATGAACACGATCTGCGTGGGCGCACTAAGATTCATGTCTGGTCCCTCCAACATGATTCGCAACACCCGAATTCTACCAGCAGGACAGTCACACACCAACGAGTTGGCGTAGGGGATTGGCCGGGTCGGCAAGCAGCTTCACCGCCAGCGCTACACACACGATCACCAGCAGCGGCTTGATCAGACTTGCGCCGATTTTGATGGCGAGGCCTGCGCCGAGGCGGGCGCCCAGAAACTGGGCGACACCCATCATCAGACCGATCTTCCAGTCGATGACGCCGACGGCGGCGAAGACGACGAAGCCGCCGATGTTGGAGGCGAAATTGAGCAGCTTGGTGTGCGCGGTCGCCTTGAGCAGACCATAGCCGGCAAGGCTGACGAAGGCGAGCATAAGGAACGAGCCCGTGCCTGGGCCGAACAGACCGTCGTACAAGCCGATGGCAGGCACAATCGTTAGGCCGAAGAGGAGCGGCGACAGACGTTCTGCGCGGTCAACGTCGTTCATGTTGGGTTTGAACGCGAAGTAGAGAGCGATCGCGATCAGGAGAACCGGCAAAAGGGCACGCAGGAAGTCGCCGGGCACGATCGTCGCCAGCAGGGCGCCGATGGCGCCGCCAACAAGGGCCAGCAGCGCGGAAGGCAATTGTCGGCGCAGATCGACCTGGCCGTTCGCGGCATAGTGGATCGTGGCCGAGCCGGACCCGAACATGCCCTGCAGCTTGTTGGTGCCGAGCGCTGCCACCGGAGAGAAGCCCGCCAGAAGCAGCGCCGGGATGGTGATCAGGCCGCCGCCGCCGGCGATCGAATCGACGAAGCCCGCCGCGAAGGCGGCAGCGGTGAGCATGAAGACAGTCTGCAAGGTAAGGTCGATCATCGGGCTGTGGGTCAAGGTGGGGGACGGCTGCTTCCATCATGCTTACACAGTTTGCGCAAGACCGATTCCACGCTAACAATTTCAACGGAATTGCAAGGGGAGGCTTACGGCGATGGCGCTGCTCGACCAGATACGCTCGATCTTCGACGGCGACCCCGGCGTGCGCAAGGTAGCGGACGATCCGGTGCTGTCGGCCGAGCTTCTGATGCTGTTCCGGATGATCCTGGCCGACGGCGCGGTGTCGGAGAGCGAGATGGTCGCCTTCCGGCACATCTGCAAGGAAGCCTTCGGCATTCCCGAAGCCTCGATCGACAGCGTCGTCGAATATCTCAACGACTACGGCTACGAGACCAACGGCTCACAAGCGATCGCGCTGTTCCGCGACCTCGATGTCGAGCGGCGAAAGCTGCTTGCGCGTCACATGGCCGAGATCGCGAAGGCGGATTCCAAGCTTGCCGAGAGCGAGGTGAAGCTGCTGCGTCGCACGCTCGACCTACTCGACATCAGCCCGGTGGATTTGGTCAAACCGGAGGGCTGAGCTCGGGCTCGCCGCTTACCCTTGTTCCTGCATGCGTCGCGCGATCGCACGGTGAAGGTCCGGCGCCGCCGCGACCAGCGCCTGCGCGGCTTCCGAGCGCGGGCTGTCGAGCACATCGGCCGTCCTGCCGCGCTCGACTATCTTGCCCTCATGCATGACCAGCACCTCGTCCGACATGGCGCGGGCAACCGTCAGGTCATGGGTGATGAACAGATAGGCGATGCCGAGCTTCTGGTTAAGCTCGGCGAAGAGGTCGAGGATCTGGGCGCGGATCGACACATCCAGCGCCGAGACCGGCTCGTCGGCGACGACCAGTTTCGGGCGGGTGATGATGGCGCGGGCGATCGACAGGCGCTGGCGCTGGCCGCCCGAGAATTCATGCGGGTATTTGTCCATGTCGCGCGGGCCGAGTCCGACCTCATGCAGCGCATGCGCGACCATCTCGCGCCGCTCGGCTTTCAACGGCTGGGTCTCCAGGAGATGCAACGGCTCGGCGACCAGCTTCTCGACCTTCTGGCGTGGATCGAAGGAGCCGTAAGGGTCCTGGAAGACCACCTGCATGTCGCGCCTGGCCGGCTTCAGCTCGGCCTCTGGTTTGCCGGTGATGGTCTGGCCGCGAAAGCGGATTGAGCCCGCCGTTGACTTGTCCAATGCCAGGATCATGCGGGCGAGCGTGGATTTGCCGCAGCCGGAACGGCCAACGAGGGCTACCGACTGGGCCGGCTCGATGGTTAGCGATACATCGTCGACGGCGCGGATCGGCTCTGCCGCCCGGAACAGGGATTTGCGCCGACCCGGATAGTCGCGGCTCAGGCCTTCGACTTCGAGCAGCGGCTTTGCCGAACCGGCAAGGTGTTTTTTGGGCCGCGCCGGCACATGCATGGAAGCCAGCGCCAGCTCGCGCGTGTAGGGGTGGTGTTGTGCCGACAGCGTGCGCGCGGTGTCGCCGGCTTCCATCACTTCGCCACCGCGCAGGATGGTCAGGCGGTCGGCCATCTCGGTCACTACCGCAAGGTCGTGCGAGATGAGCAGCAGGCCCATGCGGTTTTCGCTGACCAGATCGCGCAGCAGGTCGAGGATCTGCGCCTGCAGCACCACATCGAGCGCCGTGGTCGGCTCGTCGGCAATCAGCAATTTTGGCTTCAGCGCGCAGGCGATGGCGATGACGACGCGCTGGCGCTGCCCGCCGGAGAGCTCATGCGGGTAGCGCGACAGTGGGAACTTGGCTTCCGGCAGGCCGACACGGTCGAGCATTTTTCGCGCGCGATCCTCGGCCTCGGCGCGGCCCGCCCTGGTGTGCCAGCGAATGCCCTCGGCCACCTGCTCGCCGATGGTCTTGACTGGATTGAGCGCCGTCATCGGCTCCTGGAAAACCATGCCGATGTCGTCGCCGCGCAGCGCGCACATCTGGTCCTCGCTCGCTGCAAGGAGGTCGATGCCGTCGAAAGTGACGCGTCCGCTGGTTTGAGCTAGATGCGGCAGCAGGCTCATGATCGTCAGCGCCGTCATCGATTTCCCGGAACCGGATTCGCCGACCAGGCCGACCACCTCGCCAGGCGCAATCGCAAGCTCGACCTGCTTCAGGATCCGCGTTCCGCCGATGACAAGCGACAGGTTCTCGATCTGGAGCAGGCTCATCGCCGCCGCCGCGATTTCGGATCGAGGATGTCGGCGATGCCGTCGCCGAGCAGGTTGAGCCCAAGCACGGTCACGATGATCGCCATGCCGGGAAAGATTGCCATCCACGGCGCCGTCACCATCCGCGTCTGCGCGTCGAACAGCATGCGGCCCCAGCTCGGCATTGGCGGCTGCGCGCCCAGGCCCACATAGGAAAGCCCCGCTTCGGCGAGGATGCCCAGCGCAAACTGGATCGTGCCCTGTACCAGCAGCAGCGTCGCGATGTTGGGCAGGATGTGCTCGACAGAAATCTGCGTCATGCCCTTGCCGGCAGCGCGCGCGGCGAGGATGAATTCGCGCGGCCAGATCGCCAAGGCGCCGGCGCGGGCGACGCGCGCGAAGACCGGGATGTTGAAGATGCCAATGGCGATGATGGCGTTGACGGCGCCCGGCCCGAAGATGGCGGTGATCATGATCGCCGACAGTAGTGCCGGGAAGGCGAAGACGAGATCGTGGATGCGCATCAGCGCC
>NZ_RZST01000037.1:0-27013 GCF_003997575.1 Mesorhizobium sp. M1A.F.Ca.IN.022.07.1.1 | reverse complement strand
CTCGCCTCGCGGCTGGTCGCCGAACTGGCGATAGGCTCCGGCCTGCGTTTCATCGACGCCGGACTTGTCAGTCTCGACGAGCTGAGTGAGCCGCTGCCGGTGGTCCAGGCCACGTCTGAACAACATCTGGAACCGGCCTGCCGCCCCAAGCCCAGGGCCCTGCAGCCAGCAACACTGACGGCCCGGGAAAGCGAGGTGGTGAACCTGATTGCCGACGGCATGAGCAATGCGGCGATCGCCGCCGAGCTGAGGCTCAGCGAGCATACGGTCAAGCGGCACGTCGCCAACATATTGCTCAAGCTGGACCTGCCGTCGCGCGCTGCTGCGGCGGCCTTCTCGGCAAGGCACACTGGCCCGGACGGGCCATGAGTGCCATGGCGCTTTCGGGCGAAGCGAAAGGGTGTCTCTAGGACTATGAATTCTTCCCATGCAGGCCAAGCGCCGGGTGGACTCGTCACCTCCAAGAAGCAGACCGACGACCTGTTCGCGGCCGCCACGGCCAATTCGCAATGAGAAATTCCCGGCCCGGCAGTAATTGTCGGGGAGTGCTTCGCACATCTACCGCCCAACACGATGGGCACATGGAGGATAAAATGCTGACCAAGACAGTGGACGGCGCGGCGATCAAGAAAGCGATCGAGGCCCGTGACGGCAAGATGCTGGCAAGCTTCTACAATGACGATGCGCTGGTGCGAGTGATCGACCGCAACAACCCGCCGAGCAAGCCGCGCGAAATCCGCGGCCGCGCGGCGATCAGCACCTTCTGGGACGACATCTGCAGCCGAGCGATGACCCACAAGGTCGACGCCACGATCGCCGAGGGCGACAATCTCGCCTTCACCCAGGCCTGCGCCTATCCCGACGGCACCAAGGTGTTCTGCGCCGCGATGCTCGAATTGAAGAACGGCCACATCGCGCGGCAGACGGTCGTGCAGGCCTGGGACGAGTAGCTCAAGAACGGATTCATCTGCAAAACAGGGAGGAGAACCAAGATGTTCAGCGCCAGATGGCAGATCGACGCCAAGTTCGGTCACAAGCAAACCGCGCTCGAGCTGATGCGGAAATGGGAGCGCGAGATCGGCTCGCAGGTCGGGCTCGCCGACCTGAAATTCCAGCTCATGACCGGTTCAGTCGGCGCACGCGAAGCGACGATCGAGACCCACCACCAGGTCGAGAGCCTGGCCCAGTTGGAGGAGTTCTTCGCCAAGATCGCCAAGATCGACGCGCACGCCAAATGGGGCAAGGAGCTGGAGCCCTATGTCGTGTCGGGCACCAGCCTGTGGAACATCTACCGCATCGTCGAGTAGCGGCCTGCGTGGCCGACCTCTCCCACAAGGGGGAGAGGTAGAGGACTTACCCGTGCGCCACCATCACATGGCGGACGGCGGTGTAGTCCTCCAGCGCGTAGAGCGACATGTCCTTGCCGTAACCGGACTGCTTCAGGCCGCCATGCGGCATCTCGTTGGTGAGCATGAAGTGGGTGTTGATCCAGGTGCAGCCATATTGCAGCCGGGCGGCGATCGTCATGGCGCGCGAGACGTCCCTGGTCCACACCGACGATGCGAGGCCGTAGTCGCTGTCATTCGCCCAGTTCACCGCCTCGTCGACCTCGGAGAACCGGGTGACCGAGACGACCGGGCCGAACACCTCGCGGCGCACGATCTCGTCTTCCTGCAACGCTCCGGCGACGACCGTCGGCTGGTAGTAGAAGCCGGAGCCCTCGCCCGGCTTGCCGCCGGTGGTGATCTCGATGTGCTTCAATTCCGAAGCGCGCTCGACGAAGCTTGACACGCGGTCGCGCTGGCGGCGCGAGATCAGCGGCCCGATCTCGTTCTCGGTGTCGTCGGGCAGATTGTATTTGATGGTCGACGCCGCCGAGGAGAGATCGGCAACCAGCTTGTCGTAGATCTTCTTGCCGGCATAGATGCGGCAGGCGGCGGTGCAGTCCTGGCCGGCATTGTAGTAGCCGAAGGCGCGCAGGCCGTTGACCACCGCGCCGAGATCGGCGTCGTCGAAGACGACGACCGGCGCCTTGCCGCCGAGCTCGAGATGGGTTCGCTTGACCGACTTGGCGGCCGCCTGCAGCACTTTCTTCCCGGTGGCGACGTCGCCGGTGATCGAGATCATGTTGACCTTGGGATGATTGATCAGCGTGTTGCCGACGCTGTCGCCGCGGCCGAGGACGACATTGACGACACCCTCGGGCAGGATCTCCGACAGGATCCTCGCCAGCTTCAGCGCCGTCAGCGGCGTCTGCTCCGATGGCTTGAAGACGACGGTGTTGCCGCCGCCGATCGCCGGCGCCAGCTTCCAGGCCATCATCATCAGCGGATAGTTCCAGGGCGCGATGGAGGCGACAATGCCGATCGGATCGCGCCGCACCATCGAGGTGTGGCCGGGCAGATACTCGCCCGCGACCTGGCCTGGCATCGAGCGCACCGCGCCGGCGAAGAAGCGGTAGCAATCGACGATCGCCGGGATCTCGTCATTGAGCACGGCGTTGATCGGCTTGCCGCAATTCAGCGCCTCGAGCGCGGCGAACTCATTCGCTTCGGCCTCGATGCGATCGGCGATCTTCAGCAGATAGCCGGAGCGCTGCGCCGGCGTGGTGCGCGACCAATTGACGAACGCTTGTTCGGCGGCACTGACAGCCGCCTCGATCTGCGCCGGACTTGCTTCTGGCAGGTTGAGGATGGTCGCGCCGGTCTTCGGATTGAGGATCGGCTCCTCGATTTCGGTGCCCTTGTCGAATTTCGAGCCGATCAGCATCTGGGTGTCCATGGGGGTTTCTCCCTTCGCAGTAGCGAGTAGCGAGTTGCGTGCAGCGAGTTGCGAATGGCGGGCAGGGTTCGCGATCGATTTTCCCTATTCGCTATTGGCTAATCCCTATTCGCTGTTTTCATTTGCCCGAGCCGGCGATCTGGTCGCCGTCGCGGGTCAGGTAATAGGCAAAGAGGATCGGCAGCAGCGTCACCAGCACGACGACCATGGCGACGACATTGGTGACCGGACGCTGCCGCGGTCTGATCAGCTCCTCCAGCATCCAGATCGGCACAGTCTGCTGCTGGCCGGCGGTGAAGGTGGTGACGATGACCTCGTCGAAGGACAGCGCAAAGGCCAACATGCCGCCGGCAAGCAGCGCGGTTGCAATGTTGGGCAGCACGACATGCCTAAACGTCTGAAAACCGTCGGCGCCGAGATCCATCGAGGCCTCGATCATCGAGCCTGAGGTGCGGCGAAAACGGGCGACGGCATTGTTGTAGACGACGACCACGCAGAAAGTGGCGTGGCCGAGCACGATCGTCCAGAACGAGAACGGGATGTCGGCGAGCGCAAAAGCCGAGCGCAGCGCGATGCCGGTGATGATGCCGGGCAGCGCGATCGGCAGGATGACGAGCAATGAAATCGCCTCGCGGCCGAAGAAGCGCGTGCGCGAAACCGCAGCGGCGCAGAGCGTGCCAAGAACCAGCGCGATCGCGGTCGAAATGGCAGCGACGCGGATCGACAGCGACAGCGCCTCCCAGACATCCGGCCTGTTCCAGGTGACGGCGAACCATTGCGTGGTCAAACCCGGTGGCGGCCATACAAAACTCTTCTCTTCGGTGGTGAAGGCATAGACGAAGATCAAAAGGATCGGCAGGTGCAGGAAGAGCAGGCCGCAGGCGGCGGCGATCTTCAGCCCGAGCGGGGCGGATTGGCCGCGATCAGAGCGCATCGAAAGCTCCCATGCGCTTGGCGCCCCACAGATAGAAGCCCATGATGACGATGGGCACCACGGTGAAGGCGGCGGCTAAAGGAATGTTGCCGGCGGTGCCTTGCTGCGAATAGACGGCCTGCCCGATGAACAGGCGCGAGGTGCCGATGATCTGCGGGATGATGTAGTCGCCCAATGTCAGCGAGAAGGTGAAGATCGAGCCGGCGACGATGCCCGGCAGCGCCAGCGGGAAGAGCACGTTACGAAAGGTCTGGCCGGGCGAGGCGCCGAGATCGGACGAGGCCTCGACGAGGTTGCCGGGGACGCGTTCCAGCGCCGCCTGCACAGGCAGGATCATGAACGGCAGCCAGACATAGACGAAGACGATGAAGGTGCCGGTGAAGGAGACCGACAGCGAGTTGCCGCCAACGATCGGCAACGACAGCCAGGCCTCGAGCAGCCATAGCAGGCCGAGCTTGCCTAACAGCCAAGTGAGAATGCCTTCCTTGGCGAGGATCAGTTTCCAGGCGTAGATCTTGACCAGATAGCTCGACCAGAGCGGCAGCATGACGCCGAGATAGAACAGCGCCTTCCAGCGGCCGCGCGCATAGCGCGCCGCGTAATAGGCGATGGGGAACGCGATGACCGCGGAGGCGAGCGTCACGAGCGCCGCCATCGTCACCGTGCGCAGGATGATGTCGAGATTGGCGGCCTGGAACAGGTCGCCATAGGTCTTCAGCGTGAACTCGCGGTTGATCAGGCCGGAGAACTCGTCGATCGAGAAAAAGCTCTGCAAAAGCAGCGCGAAAAGCGAGCCTATATAGACGATGCCCAGCCACAGAAGCGGCGGCAGCAGCATGAGCAGCAAGAGAAGTATCGGCCGGCGCCATAAGAGGTCGGAGAGCGCCCCGCGCATGCCGCCGTTGCCGGGCAGGATGGCGGGCACGGGTTTGGATTGAACAGCGGCGATTGTCATCGGGCCGCACCGACGATTAGATCAACGGCGGCAAGGCCGAGATCCTTCACACCCCCCTCTGGCCTGCCGGCCATCTCCCCCGCAAGGCGGGAGATCAGCAGCTCGTCTGCCCCGCCAGTTCTGCAACGTCGAAAATCGGCGAAGCGAGCGGCGAGAGCCAATCCCCCCGCTTGCGCGGGAGATGTCCGGCAGGACAGACGAGGGTGCTTTGCACAAACCGCAATCATGCCGACTCGTCCATCAGATGCAGGTGCTCGCGGTTGAAGGTGAGCATCACCGCCTCGCCTTCGGCAGGGAGCGCGGTCCCCGCCGGCACCATGGCATGCAGCCTCAGCCCATCGGCATCGAGCGCCAGCCTTGTGGTGGCGCCGAGATAGTTGGTCCCGACCAGACGCGCGGCAACGCCATCGCCGCTCGTGGCGCCCGATACGCGGATGGATTCAGGCCTGAGGCTGCCCCAGCGATGCTGGCCGGAATAGCGCTGCACGAAATCCGGCGGCAGCACGTTGGACGAGCCGACGAAATCGGCGACGAAACGCGTCCTCGGCCGCTGGTAAATGTCCTCCGGCGTGCCGACTTGCATGATTCTGCCGTCGTTGAAGACGGCAACACGGTCGGCCATGGAAAGGGCTTCGCCCTGGTCGTGAGTGACGAAGACGAAGGTGATGCCGAGCACCTTCTGCAGCGACTTCAGCTCTTCCTGCATGTTCTCGCGCAGCTTGAGGTCGAGCGCGCCGAGCGGCTCGTCGAGCAGCAGCACTTTGGGCTGGTTGACGAGCGCCCGGGCAAGCGCGACGCGCTGGCGTTGGCCGCCGGAGAGTTGGCCGGGGCGCCGGGCCCCATAGCCCGGCAGGCGCACCAGCGAGAGCGCCTCTTCCGCCGCCTTCAGCCGTTCGACCCTGCCGACGCCCTTGACCATCAGCCCGTAAGCGACGTTGTCGAGCACGTTCAGATGCGGGAACAGCGCGTAGTCCTGGAAAACGGTGTTGACGTTGCGGCGATAGGGCGGAACGCCTTCGGCCCGCTCGCCGAAGATGGAGATCGAGCCGGCCGTCGGCTGCTCGAAGCCGGCGATCAGCCTGAGGCAGGTCGTCTTGCCGGAGCCGGACGGCCCGAGCATGGCGAAGAACTCGCCCGGCGCGATGTCGAGATCGACCGCATCGACGGCGCGCACGCTGCCGAAATGGCGCGAGACTTGTTTGAAGGAAACGGCGGAGGTCATGATCTGTCCTGAAGGTCCAGGCTCTCGAATTCGGGCGTCTGTGCTGCCCCTCGTCCGCCTGCCGGCACCTTCTCCGCGTGAAAGACCGGGAGAAGGGACAAACTCCAGCGCTGGCGACCCCCTCTCCCCGTTCTTCACGGGGAGAGGGTAAGGGTGAGGGGCAGCGCCAACTTCTAAAAGCTAGGCGAACTCACCGCCCGCCGATGACGCCGATATAGTCCGACACCCAGCGGTAATAGGGCACGCATTTGTCATTCTGGCTGGCGCATTTCGAGATCGGCGTCTTCCAGAACTTGATCTTCTCGAAATTGTCGTAACCGTTGGTCTTGCAGCCCTCGTCGCCGAGCAGTTCATTGCCCTTGCAGGCGGCGGGCACGACCGGCAGCGAGCCGAACCAGGACGACACATCGCCCTGGACCTTGGGCGAGAGCGAGTGCTCGAGCCACATATAGGCGCAGTTCGGATGGGCGGCGTCGGCTTCCATCATGGTGGTGTCGGCCCAGCCGGTGACGCCCTCCTCCGGCACGGTCGAGGCGACCGGCTTCTTGGCGGCGATCAGCGTGTTCACCTGATACGGCCACGAGCCGGAGGCGACGACGCCTTCGTTCTGGAAATCGTCGACCTGGATCGCGGCGTCATGCCAGTAGCGGCCGACCAGGGTGCGCTGGGTGCGCAGCAGATCGAGCGCCGCCTTGTACTGGTCTTCGCTGAGCTCGTACGGATCCTTGATGCCCAGTTCCGGCTTGTGGAACATCAGGTAGTTGGCGGCATCGGCAATATGGATCGGGCCGTCATAGGCCTGGACACGACCCTTGTTCGACTTGCCGTCGGGCAGCTTCATCTCCTCGAAAACGACGTTCCAGCTCTTGGGCGCTTCCTTGAAGACGGTGGTGTTGTACATCAAGATGTTCGGGCCCCACTGGTAGGGGACGCCGTAATGCACCTTGTCGACGGTGAACCAGGGCGCGTCCTTGAGACGGTCGTCGATCGTCTTCCAGCTCTTGATGAGGTCGGTGTTGATCGGCTGCACGCGCTTGCCGGCGACGAGGCGCAGCGAAGCATCACCAGAAGCCGTCACCAGGTCGAAGCCGCCCTCGTTCATCAGCGAGACCATCTCGTCCGACGTATTGGCGGTCTTGACGTTGACCTTGCAGCCGGTCTCCTTCTCGAAGGCAGACACCCAGTCGTAGTTCTTGTCGGTCTCGCCACGCTCGATATAGCCCGGCCAGGCGACGATATTCAGCTCGCCCTCGCCCTTGCCGACTTCCTTGACCTGGGCGATCGCCTGACCCGAGAAGGTCAGCGCAACCGTCAACGCCGTGCATGACTTCAGGAATGCATTCATCATCGATCTCCCATTTTGGCGCATGACCCCGAAACCGATCCGGTTTTCAACAAGGATCACACGCAAACCTGAACGCCAGAGTTCCCATCACCCCGGCAGCCGCGCTCCCGAGCGGCTTTGTTCCCTGAGCGAAAAGTGCTGTGAAAATTCCGGTTTCGCAAATCCATTTATCAGAAAGCCGATATCGGATTTTCCGATACTCTTTCCGACGCCATTTCGGACGGAAGGTTGCGGCGAAGTCGCCGAGCCCAACCGTTCACACTTTGCTGGAATCGCTCTGATCAGAGCCGCTGCCGGACCATGCGCTGCGACTGGGCAAGTCCGATAAAGTCGCGGGCGGCCTGCGGCAGGCTGGAACCGCGGCGCCAAACCATGCCTACCTGGACGACCGGAAGCGAGCCGGAGATATCGCGGGATTCGATGCGGTCGCCTTCCAGCGACCAGGGACGATAGACGAGATCTGGCAGCAGCGCCACGCCGGCGCCGGTGGCGACGAGGCTGCGCACGGCCTCGACGGAGCGGGTGCGGAAGGCGACATGCGGTCTCGCACCGAGCGCCGACAGCAGCTTGCCGGTGTTCTCCTCGATCTCGTCGACGGTCAGCATGATCAGCGGTTCGGAAGCGATGTCGCCGATCGAGATAATGTCGGCGCTGGCGAGCTTGTGGCTGAGCGGCAGCCAGAGCCGATAGGCCGAGACTTCGAGGATTTCCGACTGCAGCGCGGTGCGATCGCGCAAATTCGACGTGACCATGACGGCGATGTCGAGCTTGCCGCCGACCAGCAGATGCTCGAGATAGTCGCCATTGTCCTCGATCGCCGAGACTTCGACGCTCGGATAGGCGCGGCGGTAGCGAGCCAGCAGATCGGAGAGCACGTAGCCGGCGACGAGCGAGGTGACGCCGAGCTGCAGCCGCCCGCCCGCTGTGAGTTGATCGCCGAGGAAAGCGCGGCGCGCATCGGAAACGTCGGCCAGGATTTTCGTCGCGTGGCGCAGGAACTGGTGGCCCTTATGGGTGATGTTGAGGCCGCGCGGGTGGCGGTCGAACAGCTCGACGCCGAGATCGCTCTCCAGCTCCTTGATCGCCTCGGTGACCGAGGATTGCGAGATGGAGAGGTTCTGCGCGGCGCCCGAGACCGTGCCTTGCTCGGCGACGGCGACGAAGAACTGGAGCTGGCGGATGGTGAAGGCCATGACCCGACTAAACACCGGCGCGGCCGGGAAGGAAAGCCGTTGGCGGCTCCGGCGCTAGGCCGTCGCAATGCTGAGACGCGCGCCGGCCTGGCTGAGCGCGGCGGCGATGTCGCGCGGCGGCGGCTGGTCGGTGGCGAGCTCGGAGAAACCGTCGAAGCCGCAGACCTGAACCAGGCCCTGCCGGCCGAACTTGGTATGGTCGGTGACGACCAGCGTGCGTTGCCCGCGCGACAACACCATGCGGGCGAATTCCGCCTCCTCCAGCTCGTAGTCGGTCAGGCCGGCGACGGCGTCGACCGCGCCGATGGAGATCACCGCGTGGCTGACCGAGAAGCGGCTTACGAATTCGATCGCCGCGACTCCGAGGGCCGCGCCTGAATCGCTGCGCAGCTCGCCGCCGGCCATGTAGACCTTGTTGCCGTTCACCGTCGCCAGCGTACGGGCGATGTCGGACGAATTGGTGACCACCGTCAGGCGGCGATGGCCGAGCAGTTCGCGCGCCAGGAAGGACGTGGTGGTGCCGGTGTCGAGCATGATCGACTCGCCGTCGCGCATAGTGGCCGCGACCATGCGGGCAATCAGACGCTTTGCTTCGGCATTCTCGCGCATGCGGCGCTCGAACGGCGCCTCGCCTGTCATAGAGCGCAGGCTGACGGCGCCATGCATCTTGAGCAATGCTCCGTCATCCGTCAGCGGTTTCACGTCGCGCCTGACCGTCTCCAGCGACACGCCCAGGCGCTCGGCCAGGCTGGCGATGGTGATCGTGCCCTCCTCACCGAGGAGCCGCAGGATCTCGCCGTGCCGTTTCGAGTGGATCATGTGGATGTCCGGGATTTTGACCGATTCTACGGCATTCCTAACGCTTTTAAAGGAATTGCTCATATTTTCGGGCAAAACACCCAAAAAAGGTCACAGCTTTTTATTGACAGCAACATCACGCTGGCGTGAGATTGTTGTCGTGACAGGCTCGGAACTGCCACAGGAGGGTGATGGCAGAGCCGCAATCGACTGACCAGATTTTCTGGAACGTGCCTGACGCGAGCTTTTTTCGAATCCGCGGGGGCGGATGCCGGGATCCTAAGCCTGGCCAAGGGGCTCGTCGGTGTGGTGAGGGATATCAATCCCGGCATCCCGCACCGACGAGGCCTTTCTTTTTTCTCTCATCGCTTTGTGAGAGACCGGCGCTTTGTCGAAAGCCGGCCGAAGCAGGACCGAACCCGTGAGCGCCGCCGCAACCACCGAAGACCGCATCCGCACCCTGCCCTGCTGGAGCGGCGGCATCGAGATCGAGCCGCTGCCCGGCGGCCTCAGCAACGCCAACTATG
Source organism: Mesorhizobium sp. M1A.F.Ca.IN.022.07.1.1 (assembly GCF_003997575.1). Lineage (NCBI taxonomy): Bacteria > Pseudomonadati > Pseudomonadota > Alphaproteobacteria > Hyphomicrobiales > Phyllobacteriaceae > Mesorhizobium > Mesorhizobium sp. M1A.F.Ca.IN.022.07.1.1. The sequence goes on along the minus strand of NZ_RZST01000037.1, from coordinate 17,258 downwards.
TCGTTACCGACGCCGCCGGCCGGCACGTGGTGCGCTTCGGCCAGGACTTCCCGTTCCACCATGTCTTTCGCGAGCGCGAGGTGATGACGGCGCGGGCGGCGCATGCGGCCGGTTTCGCGCCAGCCGTCCACTACGCCGAGCCCGGAATTCTGGTGACCCAGTTTCTCGGCGCCAGGACCTTCCTCGCCGAGGATGTGCGCGCCGATCTCGGCCGCGTGGCGGCGCTGCTGCGGCGCTTTCACCGCGAGATGCCGAACCACGTCTCCGGCGCCGGTTTCATGTTCTGGGTCTTTCATGTCATCCGCGACTATGCGCGCACGCTCGAGGAAGGCGGCAGCCGCAAGAAGGACGAGCTGCCGCGCTATCTCGCTTTAGCCGACGAGCTCGAACGGGCGCAGAAGCTTTTGCCGATCGTCTTCGGCCACAATGATCTTTTGCCGGCCAACATCCTCGACGACGGCAAGCGGCTGTGGCTGATCGATTTCGAATATGCCGGCTTCAACACGGCCATGTTCGATCTGGCCGGCGCCGCCTCGAATGCGGGCATGAGCGACGAGGAATCCTTCGCCTTCCTGACCGCCTATTTCATGAAGGAGCCGGACAGCGAGATCCGCCGCTCGCACGCGGCCATGCAATGCGCCTCACTGCTGCGCGAGGCAATGTGGAGCATGGTCTCCGAGCTTTATCTCGACGCGCCCGGCATCGACTACGTCGCCTATACCGAAGAAAACCTGGTGCGGCTCGACGCTGCACTGGAAAACTACCGGACGAGATACGGGACAAGATCATGACTTTGCCCAGCCATGCCGGGATCGTGGTCATCGGTGGCGGCATCATCGGCTGCTCGACCGCCTATCATTTGGCGCGCGACCACAAGGCCGACGTGGTGCTGCTGGAGCAAGGCAAGCTGACCTCGGGCTCGACCTGGCACGCGGCCGGACTGGTCGGGCAGCTGCGCTCGTCGGCCTCGATAACCCGCGTGCTCAAATATTCCGTCGAGCTCTATAAGGGGCTCGAGGCCGAAACGGGACTGGCGACCGGCTGGAAAATGACCGGGTGCCTCAGGCTCGCCACCAACGCCGATCGCTGGACCGAGTTCAAGCGATTGGCGACGACGGCAAAAAGCTTCGGCATGGACATGCACCTGCTGTCGCCCGCCGAGGTGAAGCGCATGTGGCCGCTGATGGAAACCGGCGACCTCGTCGGCGCCTCCTGGCTGCCGACCGACGGTCAGGCCAGCCCCTCCGATATCACGCAATCCCTCGCCAAGGGCGCGCGCATGCATGGCGCAAAACTGTTCGAGGACGCGCGCGTCACCGGATTCGAGATGGCGGGCGGACGCATAACCGCGGTGAAGACCGAAAAGGGCGACATTGCCTGCGACAGAGTGGTGAACTGCGCTGGGCAATGGGCAAGGCAGGTCGGCGCGATGGCCGGCATCAACGTGCCGCTGCAGCCGGTCAAGCACCAGTACATCATCACCGAGAAGATCGAAGGGCTGGCCAACGACGCGCCGACAATCCGCGACCCCGACCGCCGCACCTATTTCAAGGAAGAGGTCGGCGGGCTGGTGATGGGCGGCTATGAGCCGAACCCGCAGGCCTGGACGACTGAGCTCCCCGGGGGCGACGTGCCCAACGACTGGGAGTTCCGCCTGTTCGATGATGATTACGACCACTTCGAGCAGCATATGGCGCAGGCGATCGAGCGGGTGCCGGCGCTGGCCAATGTCGGCGTGAAGCAAATGATCAACGGGCCGGAGAGCTTTACCCCGGACGGCAATTTCATCCTTGGTGTCGCGCCCGAATGCGCCAACATGTTCGTCGGCGCCGGCTTCAACGCCTTCGGCATCGCGTCCGGCGGCGGCGCCGGCTGGGTGCTGGCGCAATGGGTGGTCGACGGCGAGGCGCCGCTCGACCTCTGGGTGGTCGACATCAGGCGTTTTTCCAACCTGCACCGCGACCGGCAATGGGTCTGCGACCGCACGCTCGAGGCCTATGGCAAGCACTACACCATTGGCTTCCCGCATGAGGAATATCTCTCGGGCCGGCCGCGCATCGTCTCGCCGCTCTATGAGCGGCTGAGAGAGCACCGCGCCGTGTTCGGCTCGAAGCTCGGCTGGGAGCGGCCGAACTGGTTCGCGCCCGACGGCGTAGAGCCGGAAGACGTCTATTCAATGGGCCGGCAGAACTGGTTCGAGGCGGTCGGCGAGGAACATCGGCATGTGCGCGAGAAAGTCGGCATCTTCGACCAATCCTCCTTTGCCAAATATGAGATGACCGGGGCCGATGCGCTGAGGGCGCTCGACTGGATCTGCGCCAACGACATCAACAAGCCGGTCGGCCGGCTGACCTATACGCAGCTTCTCAACACGCGCGGCGGCATCGAAGCAGACCTCACGGTGGCACGGCTCGGCGAGGACAGGTTCTACATCGTCACCGGCACCGGTTTCCGCACGCATGATTTTTCGTGGATCGGCGACCATCTCGGCCAGGGACTCGACGCGGCGCTCAAAGACGTGACCGAGGATTTCGGCACGCTGTCGCTGATGGGGCCACGTGCCCGCGACGTGCTGTCGGCGGTAACGGGTGCGGATGTCTCCAACGCCGCCTTCCCCTTCGGCCACGCGCGCGAGATCGACATCGCCGGCCACACCGTGCGGGCGCTGCGGGTGACCTATGTCGGCGAGCTCGGCTGGGAGTTGCATGTGCCGATCGCCGCGACGGGCGAGATTTTTGATGCCCTGATGGCAGCCGGGAAACAGCATGGCATCCGCCCGGTCGGCTACAGGGCGCTGGAATCGCTGCGGCTGGAAAAGGGCTATCACGCCTGGGGGGCGGACATCACGCCGAACGACACGCCGCAGGAAGCGGGCCTGGGCTGGGCGGTGAAGCTCAGGAAGAACAACGACTTCATCGGGCGGCGGGCGCTGGAGAAGGCGGCCGGCCAGCCGCTGGCAAAACGTTTTGCCGGCTGCACGGTCGACGATCCGGACGTCGTCCTGGCCGGACGCGAGACGATCCTGCGCAACGGCCAACCGGTCGGCTATCTCACCAGCGGCGGCTATGGCTATACGGTGGAGAAGAACATCGGCTATGGCTATGTGCGCAACGCCGATGGCGTCAGCGACGACTTCCTCGCCTCCGGCGCCTATGAACTGGTGGTGGCGATGGAGCGCACGCCGGCAAAGATCCATCTCGAGCCGATGTACGATCCGGCCGGAGAGAAGATAAAGGCTTAAGCGAGGAAAGCGGTCAGCCGACGCGCAGCACGAGGCCTCTGCTTGGCACCGCATCGCCCTCGCCGGGCATCGACGCGTAAGGCCGTGTCTCTTCAAGCCGGGTTATGACGTCCTCCGCTTCGAGCACGGCGATCCGCTCGGCAAAGCCGGCCTGCCAGAGCGTGTTCTTGATCGTCAGCACGATGATGCCGCCTGGACGGCAGATGCGGATCAGTTCGTCCAGCCCCTCGATGCCGACATGGCCGGAGGTGAAGACGCCCGCCGAAACGATGCCGGCATAGGCGCCGTCCGCGAAAGGCAGGGCGCCGCCCAGCGCCAGACGATGCAGCGCCGTGTAGACGCCCTTGGCGCCGGCCTTGTCCAGCATGCCTTGCGAGATGTCGAGCGCCTCGACACGAGGATAGCCGGTGATTGCGAGCCATTCTCCGATCAGCCCGGTGCCGGCGCCTGCGTCGAGCACAGGTTCCGCGCCGCGCGGCAGATGGCGGGCCAGCAGGGCCAGGCAGATGGTCGGATGGCGATAGCCGGCCGCCGACATATCGGCGTCGTAAGTTTCGGCCCAGCTATCGTAGATTGCGGCCACCTCGTCCGGCCGTGTTGCGGCATAGGCCGCGCTTAGCGCGCTGTTGTGCTTGCCGTCCGCCATTGCCGCTCCCGCCGCCGATTCGTGTCGGGCATGGTAGCCAAGCGGCAAAAACTGTGGAACCGTTCCGCCATAAACATGGCGTGATGGTTAAGGGGGTGACGATGGAAGAGGCGCGCGCGGCGCTAGCCGCCATTCCGGCGCTTGCCGGATACGAGGGGCCGCTGGAGCGGCTGGGCGGACTTACCAACCGTGTCTACAAGGCCGGCGAGGTCTGCCTGCGCATTCCCGGCAAGGGCACTGAGGAATATATCAACCGCGCCAACGAGGCAGTGGCGGCGCGCGAGGCGGCCAAGGCCGGCGTCAGCCCGGAGGTGCTTTTTGCCGATCCCGCATCCGGCTTGATGGCAACGCGCTTCGTCGCCGACGCCGAGACCATGTCGCCGGAAAAGTTCAAGGCCAGACAGGGCAGTCCGGCGCGTGCGGGCGCAGCCTTCCGCAAGCTGCATGCGTCCGGCGCGGTCTTCCCCTTCCGCTTCGAGCTGTTTGCGATGATCGACGACTATCTGAACGTACTGTCGACCAAGGATGTGGCCCTGCCGCCCGGCTATCACGACGTGGTGCGCGAGGCGGGCAGCGTGCGCGAAGCATTGGTCACGCACCCGATCCAGCTTGCTGCCTGCCACTGCGATCCGCTCTGCGAAAACTTTCTCGATACCGGGGAGCGGATGTGGATCGTCGACTGGGAGTACTCCGGCATGAACGATCCGTTGTGGGATCTCGGCGACCTCTCGGTCGAAGGCAAGTTCGACGCCGGCCAGGATGAAGAGCTGATGCGCGCCTATTTCGGCGGCGAAGCAAGGCCGGCCGAGCGCGGCCGCGTCGTCATCTACAAGGCCATGTGCGACCTGCTCTGGACGTTGTGGGGGCTGATCCAGCTCGCCAACAACAACCCGGTCGACGATTTCCGCGCCTATGCGGACGGACGCTTCGCCCGCTGCAAGGCGCTGATGGAGACGCCCGAGTTTTCACGCCACCTCGCTGCTTTGCGAGAGGGGTGAGCGCAGGCCTGGATCCTAGTTGACGCCTTTCGGCACGTTTTCCGGCGGCACGACGGTCTCGACCACCTTCTGGCGATGGAAGATGAAGATGCCGGCGAGCACAACGATGGCCGAGCCGGCGAGTATCCGCGGGCTCGGCACATCGCCGAAGAAGACCAGGCCGAAGACAATGGCCCACAGCAGCAGGCTGTAATGCAGCGGCGCAAGCGTTGACGCCGGCGCCAGTTTCAGCGCCCGGGTGATCATCAGATGGGCGGCGCAGGAAACGATGCCGAGCAAAAGCATGGCGCCGAAATCGAGCGCCGACGGCGTGCGCCAGGCGCCGATCGCCAGCGCGCCGCCGACAATCAACGTGCCGATGGTCTGCCAGGTGACCAGCGTCGTGTCACTCGTTCCGCGCAAACGCCGGCCGAGAATGATGGCGAAGCCGAAGGCAATGCTGCCGATCAGCGCATAGGCCGATGACAACGAAAACGCGGCCGACGATGGCTTCAGGATGATCAGCACACCGCAGAAGCCGACCAGGATCGCCAGCCAGCGCCGCCAGCCGACCTTCTCGCCGAGCAGGAGATGCGAGAGCGCGGCGACATAGATCGGTCCGGCCATGTAGAAGCTCATCACGTCGGCGAGCGGCAGATAGACGACCGCGGCATAGAACAGCCCGGTATCGAGCGTGGTCGCCGCGACGCGCAGGACCTGCAGCACCGGCCTTTCCACCTGAAAAAGCTTGCCTGCGCCCTGGTTGGCGATCATCGGCCCAAGCACCAAGAAGGCGCCGATGGAGCGAACCAACACCACCTGACCGACCGAGAAGGAAGCGACCAGCCATTTGCCCATCGCGTCGTTGAGCGCGAACATGAAGTCGCCGGCCAGCATCAAGAGAATGCCGGCGAGCAGGGCATTCTTGATCGTGAGATTGCGGGCGAGGAACTGGGCCATGCCCGGCTCCCTACTCGCAATCTGTCGCTTTGAGGAGGGAAATTCGGACGATCCGTAAGACCAGCGGCGGAAATCGGCTGGCGCTACGCGGATTTGTGCCTGCGGTTGACGTTCTCCGGCCGACCGGCGATCGACAGCCGCGTCTCCTGCCTGGTCCGTTCGGCCACCACCTTGCCCCTGGCGATGACACAGAGGCGCTCAGGGCGCAGGCGGACGGCCTCGATCGGATTGCCGGCGTCGAGCACGACAAGGCTCGCCCGCTTGCCGACGGTCAGACCCAGATGATCAAGCCCCATGATGGCGGCGTTGACGTTGGTGACCATGTCGAAGCAGCGCGCCATGTCGGCCGGGCTCGACATCTGCGCGACATGCAGGCCCATGAAGGCCACGTCGAGCATGTCCGCCGTGCCCAGCGAATACCACGGGTCGAGCACGCAGTCCTGGCCCCAGCCGACGCGGATGCCGAGCGCCAGCATCTCCTTCACCCGGGTGAGGCCACGCCGCTTGGGGAAAGTATCGTGGCGCCCCTGCAGCATGATGTTGATCAGCGGATTGGGGATCGCCGAGACGCCGGCCTCGGCGATCAGCGGCAACAGCTTCGAGACGTAGTAATTGTCCATGGAATGCATCGAGGTGAGGTGCGAGCCCGCCACCCTGCCCTGCAAGCCGAGGCGCTGCGTTTCATAGGCAAGCTGCTCGATGTGGCGCGAAAGCGGGTCGTCTGTCTCGTCGCAATGCATGTCGACCATCAGGCCGCGCTTCGCCGCGATCTCGCAGAGCTCCGTCACCGAGCGCGTGCCATCGGCCATGCTGCGCTCGAAATGCGGGATGCCGCCGACGATGTCGACGCCCATATCCAGCGCCCGGATTGTGTTTTCGCGGGCCGTCGGCGAGCGATAAAACCCGTCCTGCGGAAAGGCGACAAGCTGCAGGTCGAGATAGGGCGCGACCGTTTTCTTCACGTCCAGCAGAGCTTCCACGGCAAGCAGCCGGTCGTCGCAGACATCGACATGGGTGCGGATGGCAAGCAGGCCCATCGACACCGCCCAGTCGCAATAGGCGAGCGCGCGGTCGCGCACCGCCTCATGCGTCAGGAGCGGCTTCAACTCGCCCCAGAGCGCAATGCCTTCGAGCAGCGTGCCCGAAGCGTTGATGCGCGGAATGCCATAGGAGAGCGTGGCGTCCATATGGAAATGCGGATCGACGAAGGGCGGCGAGACGAGATTGCCGCGCGCATCGACCTCGCTCCGAGCTGCGCCTTGCAACTGAGGCTCGATCGCGGCGATGGTTTCGCCAGCGATGCCGATATCGGCGATCCTGCCGTCCGGCAGCGTGCCGCCGCGCACGATGAGGTCGAAATCCATGTCGTCATCCCTTTGGTAGAAATCAGCGTTATCGTGATCGGAAAGGCGGCCCGCCGCAGCCGTTTCTTCCCTGCCGGCGTTTCCTCCGGCGCCAACTCGCTCTATAAGCCGCCTCTCGCCCCCGTGGCGAATCCGAAATTTGATAAGCCAGACACAGGATCGGCCGTTTGTTTCGCTTCTTCCGCTCGACGGAGAACCAGCGCCTTGTCGCAAGGCTGGTACGAGAATCTTTCCGGGAGCATAAATTCGGCTATGGCGCGGCCATTGTGTCGATGCTGGTGGTGGCCGCCATGACGGGGGCAAGCGCATGGATCCTGAAGGAGATCACCAACGAATTCGTGGTCTACAAGAGAGCGGATCGCGTCAACCTGATCGCGGCCGCGGTCGCCGCTATCTTCGTCCTCAAGGGCCTGGCGACCTTCGTTCAGGCCTATTTCATGAGCCGGGTCGGCAATGCCATCATCGCCGATAGGCAGCGAAAGATCTATGACCGGATCCTGGCGCAAGGCATCGAATTCTACCATTCGACCTCGTCGTCCGACCTGATCACCCGCATGACCAACAACGCCCAAGCCGCGCGCAGCGTGCTCGACCTCGTCGTCACGTCCTATGTGCGCGATGTGGTGACGTTGATCGTGCTGGTCGCAGTGATGGTCTGGGAGCAGCCGGCGCTGTCGCTGATCTGCTTCGTCGTCGGACCGGCGGCGATCTACGGCGTCAACAGCATTCTCAAGCGCGTGCGCCAGATCGCCAAGATGGAATTCCGCTCGCTCGGCCAGATCGTGCATGTGATGCAGGAAACGGCAATCGGCGTGCGCGTCGTCAAATCCTTCAATCTCGAAGGCGCGATGCGCAAGCGCATGTACAAGGCCGTGTCGGACGTCCAGAACCGCGCCAACAACATCGCGACGCTCGAGGCAGCCACCAGCCCGGTGATGGAAACGCTTGCCGGTCTGGCGATTGCCGGCGCAGTCTTCATCAGCGGCTTCCTGGTGCTGCAGGGCGGCCAGATGCCGGGCAACATCATGGCCTTTATCGGGGCGCTGCTGCTCGCTTATGAGCCGGCAAAGCGGCTGGCGCGCGTGCGCATCTCGCTGGAGACCGGCATCGTCGGCGTGCGCATGATGTTCCAGCTTGCCGACCGGCCGCTGACGCTGGCCGAAAAGCCCGGCGCCAAGCCGCTGCAGCCGGGCCCGGGCGAAATCCGCTTCGACAATGTCAGCTTCGCCTATCCCGAGAGCCCGCCGGTTTTCGAACAGCTCAACCTGACCCTGGCGGCCGGCAAGATGACGGCGCTGGTCGGACCTTCCGGCGGCGGCAAGTCAACGATCCTCAACCTGATCATGCGCATGTACGACCCGCAAAGCGGCAAGGTCATGTTCGACGGCCAGGACATCTCCTTCGCCACGCTCGATTCACTCAGGCAGAAGATTGCCTATGTCAGCCAAGACACGTTCCTGTTCGCCGGCACCATCATGCACAACATACGTCTCGGGCGTCAGGACGCGACCGACGAGGAGGTGATCGCCGCGGCCAAGGCCGCCAACGCGCATTACTTCATCAGCGCCATGGCCAAGGGCTACGAGACGGAGGTGGGCGAGAACGGCTCGTTGCTGTCCGGCGGCCAGCGCCAGCGCATCTCGATCGCGCGCGCCATGCTGCGCAATGCCGAGATCCTGCTGCTCGACGAGGCGACCAGCGCGCTGGACGCCGAGTCGGAAGCGCTGTTCCGCGACGCGCTGCAGGAACTCACGGTCGGACGCACGACCATCGTCATCGCGCATCGGCTGTCAACGGTGCATCAGGCCGACACGATCGTGGTGCTGGAAAACGGCAAGGTGCTGGAAAGCGGCCCGCACAAGTCCCTGCTCAAACAGGGCGGACTCTATCAGAAGCTTTATGAATATCAGCTGATGCCGTGACGCCGGCGCTTACCCCCCCCGTTGTGGTCGCTGCGCAGCAGCGGGGTGGAGGTGCGGCGCCGACCGACCCGGACCTTCGGTCCGACCTCCCCACAGAGGGGCCCACAAGGGGGAGGTAGGGGGGCGCTGCCCGACTTATTCCGGCACTTTCCTGACAGCACCTTTGTCGGCGCTGGTGGCGAAGGCGGCGTAGGCGCGCAGCGCCGTCGTCACCTTGCGCTTGCGCTTTTCCTCAGGCTTCCAGGCATCCGCGCCCTTGGCCGCCATAGCCTTGCGGCGGGCGTCGAGCTCGGCTTCGCTGACGGCGAGATGGATCTTGCGGTTCGGGATGTCGATCTCGATCGTGTCGCCTTCCTGAACCAGGCCGATCAGCCCGCCCTCGGCGGCTTCCGGCGAGACGTGGCCGATCGACAGACCCGACGTGCCGCCGGAGAAGCGGCCGTCGGTGATCAGCGCGCAGGCCTTGCCGAGGCCCTTCGACTTAAGATAGCTGGTCGGGTAGAGCATCTCCTGCATGCCGGGGCCGCCGCGCGGCCCCTCATAGCGGATGACGACGATGTCGCCCGCCTTGATCTCGTTGCCGAGGATCGCCTTGACGGAAGCGTCCTGGCTTTCGAAGACGCGGGCCGGACCGGTGAATTTCAGGATCGACTCGTCGACGCCGGCCGTCTTCACGATGCAGCCGTCGAGCGCCAGATTGCCCTTCAACACGGCGAGGCCGCCATCCTTCGAGAACGGCGTCTTGGCCGAGCGAATGACGCCCGTCTCGCGGTTCGTGTCGAGATCCTCCCAGCGGCGATCCTGGCTGAAGGCGACCTGCGTCGGCACGCCGCCGGGCGCGGCGCGGAAGAACTCGCGCACATTCTCTGCGGAAGTGCGGGCGATGTCCCAATGGTCGAGCGCTTCGCCCAGCGTTGCGGTGTGGACTGTCGGCAGATCGCGGTTGATCAGCCCGGCCTGGTCGAGCTGGCCGAGGATCGCCATGATGCCGCCGGCGCGGTGAACATCCTCCATGTGCACGTCGGACTTGGCCGGCGCCACCTTGCAAAGCACCGGCACTTGGCGCGACAGCCGGTCGATATCCTCCATGGTGAAGTCGACCTCGCCCTCATGCGCGGCAGCCAGGATGTGCAGCACCGTGTTGGTCGAGCCGCCCATGGCGATGTCGAGGGCCATGGCATTCTCGAAGGCTCCCTTGGAGGCGATGCTGCGCGGCAGCGCACTGTCGTCCTCCTGCTCGTAATAGCGCTGCGCAAGATCGACGATCAGATGGCCTGCCTCGACGAACAGCCGCTTGCGATCGGCATGGGTGGCCAAAGTCGAGCCGTTGCCGGGCAGCGAGAGACCCAACGCTTCGGTCAGGCAGTTCATCGAGTTCGCCGTGAACATGCCCGAGCAGGAGCCGCAGGTCGGGCAGGCCGAGCGCTCGATCACCTTGACGTCCTCATCTGAAATTCGGTCGTCGGCCGCGGCCACCATGGCGTCGACGAGGTCGAGCGCCTGCGCCTTGCCGCCCAGCACCACCTTGCCGGCTTCCATCGGGCCGCCGGAGACGAAAACGGTCGGGATGTTGAGGCGTAGCGAGGCCATCAGCATGCCGGGCGTGATCTTGTCGCAGTTGGAGATGCAGACCATGGCGTCGGCGCAGTGCGCATTGACCATGTATTCGACGGAGTCGGCGATCAGCTCGCGCGACGGCAACGAATAGAGCATGCCGTCGTGACCCATGGCGATGCCGTCGTCGACGGCGATGGTGTTGAACTCCTTGGCGACGCCGCCGGCCTTCTCGATCTCGCGCGCGACGAGCTGGCCGAGATCCTTCAGGTGCACATGGCCCGGGACGAACTGGGTGAAGGAATTGACCACCGCAATGATCGGCTTGCCGAAATCACTGTCCTTCATGCCGGTGGCACGCCACAGGCCACGGGCGCCGGCCATGTTGCGGCCATGGGTGGTGGTGCGGGAACGGTAGGCGGGCATCGGTATTCCTTGCTGGCTGGCCGCGCTAAAACGTGGCGCGGCGGCGCTGTATTTCAGTCGGCAGCGGTTATAGCGGCCAAGGTCCGGGCTTGCCACAATTTTGCGCTGCGCCACGATTCTTCAGGAAATTTGAAAAACGCTGTCGGATCGCGCCGCGCCGAGCCGTCCTTGAGGCAGACGGTACGAAAGCCGCGCCAAATCGCCGGCGCGCCGTTGATGATGAGCCAACCTGAACAAGTCGGAGGAGCAAGACATGCAGAAGATCACCACCTTCCTTTGGTTCGACGGCCAGGCCGAGGAGGCCATGAACCACTACGTCGCCATCTTCAAGAATTCGAAGGTGCTGAGCGTCACGCGCTGGCCCAAGGGCCATCCCCAGGAAGGCCAGGTTCTGGTCGCCTCGTTCGAGCTCGACGGGGTGCAGTTCCAAGCCCTCAACGGGGGGCCGCAATACAAGTTCACCGAGGCGATGTCGCTGTCGATCGACTGCAAAACGCAGGAAGAAGTCGATTATTTCTGGGCCAGACTCACCGAAGGCGGCGGCGAACCGGGACGCTGCAGCTGGCTGAAGGACAAGTTCGGCGTTTCCTGGCAGGTAGTGCCGGAGCAGTTGCCGCGTCTGCTTCAGGACCCCGACAGAGCGAAGGCCGGGCGCGTGATGTCGGCGATGATGCAGATGGGCAAGATCGACATCGCCACGATCGAGGAAGCGGCGAAGGGGTGATTACGCGTGAGTAGTGAACGGTGAATGGTGAGGATGCCCGACTATCACTATTCACTATTCACCACAATCACGCCGCCTTGTCGCGGACTTGATAATCCTTGACCGCGGCGAAGCGGATCGCTTTCCAGCGCTCGGCCTCGTAGTTGAGCGAGAAGGCGTGCTGGGCGAGGAAGACCGGATCGTTGTCGAGGTCGCGGGCGATGTCGCCGCGATGCGCCTCGATAAAGCGCTGGACATCCGCCCTGTCGTCGGCCGAGATCCAGCGGCAGACGGAGAAGCGCGACATCTCGAAATCCACCGGCAGCGTGTATTCGATGTTAAGCCGCTCCTTCAGCACATCGAGCTGCAGCGCGCCGACAACGCCGACGATGGCCGGCGAGCCGTCCTCAGGCGAGAACAGTTGCACGACGCCCTCCTCGGCCATCTGATGCAGCGCTTCCTTCAGCTTCTTGGCCTTCATCGCATCGCCGAGGCGGACACGGCGCAGGATTTCCGGCGCGAAGTTCGGCACGCCGCGGAACAGGATCTCCTCGCCCTCGGTCAGCGTGTCGCCGATGCGCAGCGTGCCGTGATTGGGAATGCCGACGACGTCGCCGGCGAAAGCCTCGTCGGCGGTGACGCGGGTGCGGGCGAAGAAGAATTGCGGCGCCGAGAGGCTCATCGGTTTGCCGGTGCGCACCAGCTTGGCCTTCATGCCGCGCTCCAGCTTGCCGGAGCAGACGCGGACGAACGCAATGCGGTCGCGATGGTTGGGGTCCATGTTGGCCTGGATCTTGAAGACGAAGGAGGTCATCTTCCCCTCCGTCGCCTCGACCGTGCGTTCATCGGCTGCCTGGGCCCGCGGCGGCGGCCCGTAGGCGCCGAGCGCCTCGATCAGGTCGCGCACTCCATAATTGCGCAGCGCCGAGCCGAAATAGACCGGCGTCAGATGGCCTTCGCGGAAGGCGTCTATGTCGAGCGGTCTGCACGCTTCCCGCGCGAGCTCCAGTTCCTCGATGAAGTCGTTGCGCTCGTTTTCCGGCAAAAGCCCGGCGACGCGGTTGGAATCCGGGCCGTTTACGGGCGTGCGCTCCTTCTCGTCATCGCTCCGGCGCACCGCGTTCTGCGCCAGGTGATAGGTGCCCGAAAAGGTCTTGCCGCGGCCGATCGGCCAGGTAACCGGTGCTGTGTCCAGCGCCAGCTTCTGCTCGATCTCGTCGAGGATTTCGAACGGATCGCGGCTCTCGCGGTCCATCTTGTTGACAAAGGTGATGATCGGGATGTCGCGCAGCCGGCAGACCTCGAACAGTTTCAGCGTGCGCGGCTCGATGCCCTTGGCGGCGTCGATGACCATGACGGCCGAATCCACCGCAGAGAGCGTGCGGTAGGTGTCGTCGGCGAAATCCTCATGGCCGGGCGTGTCGAGCAGGTTGAAGACGTTGTCGTCATATTCGAAGGTCATCACCGAGGTGACGACCGAGATGCCGCGCTCGCGCTCGATCTTCATCCAGTCGGACCGGGTCTGGATGCGATCCTTCTTGGCCTTGACCTCGCCGGCAAGCTGGATGGCGCCGCCGAACAGAAGCAGCTTTTCGGTGAGCGTGGTCTTGCCGGCATCGGGGTGGGCGATGATCGCGAAAGTGCGGCGGCGCGATACCGCCTGTTCGATGTCTTCTGCCAATTTTTGGAATCCTGTCTGTGGCGCGGGCTTCTAGCAGCGCATTTTGGGCGTGTCCACAGTTTCGGGCAGACCGGCACGGCCGAACAGCGTAGTCGATGTCCCCTGACAGGAACCTTAGGCCGTTCAGGTTCGCTCGCGATGACGGTCCTGGCGGCCCAACCGGGTAGCTAACCGTATCTCCGCCCCCTCGATGCCGATGTCGCGCAGCAGATAATCCGGCAATTCGTCCAGCGTGGCCCGACCCCTGCGATTTCGCAGGATGCGCGCAAGCACGCCTCCGCCGGAACGGCAGATTTCGAAGATCGCAATGAGGAACCGTCCGAGCGCGGAGTGGTTGGCCGCAAGCTCCTGTCCAAGGATGGTCATGGTTTATCCTCCTCTGTTTGAATGATGAAATCGGGAGGGCCAGACTGGCCCTCCCGAAGGTTTGGCCGACAGAAGATCAGGATCGATCGTGCTCGCAGCTCGCCTGCAAGGCACTTCACGATCGGTCGCCCCGTCAGGCGGCGGCGTATGCCGTCGTCGGATCGAACAGGCGCTTCACCTGCGTGATCTTGGTGGCCGGGAAGCCACTCATCTTGGCGTGGCGCTGAATGATCGCCTCGTCCTTGGCGAGGTAGACGCAAAAGGTCTTGTCATCCGCGACGAAGGATTCGACCCACTGAATGTCCGGGCCGAGCTCGGCGAGAACGGCGTTCGAGGCCTTGGAGGCGTCGCGAAGCTGCTCGCGCTCGAAGGTGCCGACCTTGGGAATTTCACGTTCGATGATGTATTTCTGCATTTCGCAATCTCCTTGATCTTGGGTTCAAATGCCTCCGGACGCTCGACCAGATTCGATGCCGGTGACATTCCCGGCGCCGCTGAGCTAAACTGCAGCATGGCTCGCCGGGCAGACGGAGAATTGCGCAAGAGGCGGCCGACAGTCCTTATGCCGTCCTTATCTTCTTCCGATCCTTTGCCTACTGCCGTTACAGGATTGCTGCCGATGGGAACTTATTGCTTCGGCGACTTCGAGCTTAACGAGGACGCTCGCGCCCTCCGTCTCGCCGGAAGCGAGATCGAGGTGCAGCCCCTGGTCTTCGATTTCCTCGCCATCCTGCTGCGGCACCGGGACCGGGCCATGAGCAAAGACGAATTGCTTGAAACGCTATGGCCGGGCGTGACGGTGACGGAAGCTTCGTTGCAGCGCGTGGCTAGCCTTGCCCGCGGCGTTCTTCGCCAGGGCGGCATGGAAACGGCGCTGCGCAACCTGCCCCGCTTCGGCTACCGGATTTGCCTCGACCTGCCGCCCATTTCGGCGAACGGGCCGGCCGGCGCGGGCGGCAAGCTTTCGAGCCCCGGTTCACCGGTTCTGTCGGCACGCGAAGCTGTTGCTGCCAGGAAATGGCACGAGGCCGCAGCCTGCTTCACCGAAGCAGATGCCGCTGGCGAGCTGCTGACGGCCGATCTCGAGGAATGGGCACTTGCGCTGGAGTGCATGGGGCGCCCGGCTGAAGCCATCCCGCTTCTGGCGCGCGCGGTGACTGCCTACGGCGTGGCCGGCGAGCGCTTGCGAGCGGCGTCCCCGGCAATCGGCCTGGCCAGGGTTCATCTGGAGAGAGGGGAACTTGCCGTCGCCAAGGGCTGGCACAAGCGGGCGGCGCAGCTGATCGATGGCTCAACCGACAGCAGGGAGCACGGCCTGTGGTGCTGGATGGGAGCGCGCATCATGGGCGCGGAAGCCGAGCCGGAGCAGGCGCTTGCGCTTGCCGAACAGGCTTTCGCGGTTGGCAGGGATCTCGAAGATCCGGTCGTGGAGTCGCTCGGGCTGATCTATCGCGGCTTTTTCAAGCTCTGCCTCGGTGAAACCAAATCCGGCCAGGAGGACCAGGATTTCGCCGCCGCGCTCGGCCTCTCCAGCGACGTGGACCCGGTCGTCGGCGGCATTCTCTACTGCAACATACTTTGGGCCTGCCGGAATTTTGGCGACTGGGCGAGGGCCAACCAATGGACCCTCGGCTATGAGGACTGGTGCAAGGGACACGGGCTTGAGGATCTGTCGGGCTCCTGCCGGCTGCATCGCGCCGAAGTGCTCGGCGTTCACGGCACGCTGAAGGAGGCTGAGGCGCTGGTACGCGCCGCGCTCGACCAGCTCGCCGTCGACGCCCCCTGGGCGACGGGCGATGCGCTGCGTGTCTTGGGTGACATTCATCTGGCTGCCGGAGATCTCACGGAGGCGGAAACAGCCTATCGGGCGTCCCATGCCGCCGGCTGGGATCCGCAGCCCGGCCTGGCGCTGCTGCAGCTGGAGCAAGGCCAGGCCGAGGCCGCCTTCAGCGCTCTCGAGCGCTCCCTGGTCGGAAACGGCTGGCCGACGCTGCAGCGGCGAGGCATGGTCCTTGCCACTCTCGCCAAGGTGGCGGCGCGCACCAATCGTCTCGAGCGCGCAAAAGAAGTCATCGCCGAGCTGGAGAGCCAGCCGCAGCGCTGGCCGATGGCCTCCATCCGGGCGCTGTCCGCCGAGGCCAAGGCTGAACTTTTCATACGGGAAGACCGCCCCACCGAGGCTGTTCGGGAGCTGCAGACCGCGTGCTCGCGCTGGAGCGAGGTCGGCTCGCCGGTCAATGTCGCCGATGCCAGGCTTGCGCTCGCGGCGCTGCTCATTCAGCTCGGCGATCGTTCCGGCGCGGAGCTGGAGCTCGGCACAGCGTTGGCGTTAGCGAAGAAGGTCGACTCTTCACGGCTCACGCGGCGCTGCGAAGAGCTGAAGGGCCTGGTTGTCGGGACGCAGAAGATAGCGATGGGCGGCGCGTAGCCGCTTCTCGCTTGAGGTCTGGCCGGCGCGATGGCATGACGGGGAAATCTCCTCTGAAGGTCATGGCATGAGCAGCGCAAAACAAGTCATCGTCATCGGCGCCGGCATCATCGGCGCATCGATCGCCTGGCATCTGGCGAAGGCTGGAGCGAGGGTGACGGTCGTCTCGACAAGCGGCGCCGGCGGCGTCGCGACGCCCAATTCCTTCGCCTGGATCAACGCAAGCTGGGGCAATCCGGAGACCTATTTCCGGCTGCGCATCCGGGCGATGAACGAGTGGAAACGCTTGGCGAATGATCTGCCGGGCCTGCCGCTTGCCTGGTGCGGCGGCCTGTGCTGGGACCTGCCGGCGGACAAGCTCAAAGCCTATGCGGCCGAGCATTCGTCCTGGGGCTACGGCATCGAGCAGGTCGGCCGCGAACAGGCGGCGCGGATCGAACCCAACCTGACCGAGCTTCCCGATTTTGCGCTTCATGTCGCCGAGGAAGGCGTGGCCGAGCCGGTGGCGACCGCAACGGCGCTGCTGGCGGACGCCGAACGGCGCGGCGCGCGGCTTATTACTGGGACTGTCGATACACTGACTCTATCCGGCGGCAGGCTCACCGGCGTCGTCGTTGCGCGTGAAACCATCGCCGCCGACGAGGTGGTGATCGCCGCCGGCGCCGGCGCTCCGGCGATCGCCGCGACGGCAGGCGTCCAGTTGCCGATCAAGACGCCGCCCGGTCTGATCGTGCATTCGCGACCCTACAGGAAGCTCCTCAACGGCCTGGTGCTGGCCGAGAGGCTGCATATGCGGCAGACGGCCGATGGCCGGATCATCGCCGGCTCGGATTTTGGCGGCGGCGATCCGGGCGAGAACCCGGAGGCAACCGCGCTTGAGCTTTTCGAAGCGGTGAAAGCGATGCTGCGCGGCGCCGACGGGCTGGAGTACGATTTCCACACAGTCGGCTATCGTCCCACTCCGACCGATGGTTTCCCAATTGTCAGCCG
>NZ_RZST01000379.1:0-5220 GCF_003997575.1 Mesorhizobium sp. M1A.F.Ca.IN.022.07.1.1 | reverse complement strand
GAAGAAACAGGTGGTCGACTGGCTGCGTCAGCGCTCGCGGCCCTATCTCTTCTCCAACACGCTGATGCCGGCGATCGCCGGCGCCTCGCTGAAAGTCTTCGAGCTGATCCGCAATGGCGATGCGCTGCGCCGCCGCCTATATGCCAATGCGGAACGCTTCCGGTCTCAAATGGGCAAGCTCGGCTTTACGCTTGCCGGCGCGAATCATCCGATCATCCCGGTAATGCTGGGCGACGCCGCCCTTGCGCAGGAGATGGCGGCTCGCATGCTGAAGCGCGGCATCTACGTCATCGGTTTTTCGTTCCCGGTGGTGCCGAAGGGCCAGGCGCGCATTCGCACCCAGATGTCGGCGGCGCACTCCGGCGCCGATATCGATCGCGCCGTCGAGGCGTTCGGCGAGGTCGGGAAGGAACTGGGTGTAATCGCTTGACGCTACCGCCGGCAATGGAAAAGGGCCATGGCGATCGATGTAACGAGCAGTATCGAGATCGCCAGGCCGCGCGCGGTTGTCGCCGCCTTTTCTTCCGATCCGGACAATGTTCCGCGCTGGTACGTGAACATCAAGTCGGTGGAATGGAAGACTCCCCGACCGGCCCAGATAGGATCGAGAATTGCATTCGAGGCGCAGTTCCTCGGACGGCGGCTCGCTTATACCTACGAGATCCTGGATCTCGTGCCGGGCGAGAGGCTGGTGATGCGATCCGACGAAGGACCGTTCCCGATGGAGACGAGCTATGGATGGCGGGATTCCGGCGAAGGCCGCACGCATATGACGCTCCGGAATCGCGGCTCGCCGGCCGGCTTTTCCCGTCTCATGACCCCGCTCATAGCCGTGGCTGTCCGGCGTTCGACCGATCGCGATCTGCTGCGGCTGAAGAGCATCCTGGAAGCGGCAGGTTGATGATCCGTCAGGACAGGGAAGATTTTCTGGAGAGTGTTCGATGTCCAACATGATGAAGGCGCTGGTGAAGGCCAAGGCCGAGCCGGGCATCTGGATGGAAGAAGTGCCGGTGCCGGAAATCGGCCCCAACGACGTGCTGATCAAGGTCAGGAAGACCGCGATCTGCGGCACCGACGTCCACATCTACAATTGGGACCAGTGGGCGCAGAAGACCGTGCCGGTGCCGATGGTGACCGGCCATGAATTTGTCGGCACCGTCGCGGATTTCGGCGCGGCCGTCACCGAATACAAGGTCGGACAGCGCGTCTCGGGCGAGGGTCACATCGTCTGCGGCCACTGCCGCAACTGCCGCGCGGGGCGAGGGCATCTCTGCCGCAACACGCTCGGCGTCGGCGTCAACCGGCCCGGCGCCTTCGGCGAGTATGTAGCGATCCCACAGCACAATGTCGTGCCGATCCCCGACGACGTGCCGGACGAGATCGCGGCGATCTTCGATCCATTAGGCAATGCCGTCCACACCGCACTGTCCTTCGACCTGGTCGGCGAGGATGTGCTGGTCACCGGC
This sequence comes from Mesorhizobium sp. M1A.F.Ca.IN.022.07.1.1, assembly GCF_003997575.1. Taxonomy (NCBI): domain Bacteria; kingdom Pseudomonadati; phylum Pseudomonadota; class Alphaproteobacteria; order Hyphomicrobiales; family Phyllobacteriaceae; genus Mesorhizobium; species Mesorhizobium sp. M1A.F.Ca.IN.022.07.1.1. Next base: position 3,754 of record NZ_RZST01000379.1, on the reverse strand, counting down.
GCCGGCCCGATCGGCATCATGGGCGCGCTGGTCGCGCAATGCGTCGGCGCGCGGAAAGTCGTCATCACCGACATCAACCCGGTCCGGCTGGAACTGGCGCGCAAGCTCGGCGTCCAGCATGTGGTCGACGCCTCGAAGGAGAAGCTGCGCGACGTGATGCCGGCACTCGGCATGACCGAAGGTTTCGACGTCGGGCTGGAGATGTCGGGCGCCGCGCCAGCCTTCCGCGACATGATTGACACCATGAACAATGGCGGCAAGATCGCCATCCTCGGCATCGCTCCCACCGGCTTCGAGATCGACTGGAACAAGGTCATCTTCAAGATGCTGCATCTCAAAGGCATCTACGGCCGCGAGATGTTCGAGACCTGGTACAAGATGATCGCCCTGGTGCAGGGGCCGCTGGATGTCTCGGGTCTGATCACGCATCGCATCGGCATCGACGATTTCCAGGTTGGGTTCGATGCGATGCGCAGCGGCAGTTCCGGCAAAGTGGTGATGGACTGGTAGGGTTTGGTTGAAGCAGCATCCTGGCAATGCTGCGGGACAGCTCCCTCTTTGGCCTGCCGGACAGAGGGGGTGTGAAGGATCGCTACGAAGAAGATAAAGCCTCTTCCAGTGCTGCCACCCCCCTGACAATCGCCGCTCTCTCTTCCTCGCTCAGCCTCGCCAGCAGCTCCCTTTCAAACGCCTTCGCCAGCGGCACCATTTCCCGGTAAGCGGCGAGCCCCGCCTTGGTCAGCGTCAGATGCTCGACGCGGCGGTCGTTCTCGTCCGGCGCTCTTGTCAGCCAGCGCCGGCGTTCGAGCTCGGCGACCGCGCGCGACACCTTGGTCTTGTGCATGGCCGACTGCTCGCCGAGTTCCGTCGCCGTCATCATCCCGCGCTGCCCGAGGCCTGAGAGCGTGCGCCATTCCGGCCGCGTCAGACCGTGGCGCTCCTTGTAGATGCGCGAGAATTCGCGGCTCACGGTGTCGGCCAGCCGGTAGAGCCGGTAGGGCAGGAAGTTTTCTAGCTCGAGAATTTCCGGTTTCATTTGGCGCACCATCGATGCGGGGTTCGGCGTTGATAGTTACATTTTCGATGGTTACAAATGAAACCAGTTTGGTCAACATCACCGGAAAGCCTTCCTCAACGCTGAGGGCGGCAGCCCGGGATCAGGGAGGATCGGATGGCCTTTTCCTATATGCCGGGCTTCGGCAATGATTTTGAGACCGAGACGCTGCCGCGATCGCTGCCGCAGGGCCGCAACTCGCCGCAGCGGCCGGCCTACGGGCTCTATGCCGAGCAGCTTTCGGGCTCGCCCTTCACCGCGCCGCGCGGCACCAACGAGCGCTCCTGGCTTTACCGCATCCGTCCCAGCGTGAAACACACCGGCCGCTTCAAGGGCGCGAGCTATCCCATGTGGAAGACGGCGCCCAACGTCGGCGACCACGAGCTGGCGCTCGGCCAATACCGATGGAACCCTGTTCCGATCCCGACCGAGCCGACCGACTTCATCTCCGGCATGCGCACCATGACCACCGCCGGCGACGCGGTCGGCCAGTCCGGCATGGCGGCGCATGTCTATGTCGCCAACCGCTCGATGGTCGACGACCATTTCTTCAATGCCGACGGCGAACTCATGATCGTGCCGCAGGTCGGCACGCTGCGCTTTGTCACCGAGATGGGCGTCATCGAGCTTCGCCCCGGCGAGATCGCGGTGCTGCCGCGCGGCCTCGTCTTCAAGGTCGAGCTCGCCGACAAGGAGGCGCGCGGCTATGTCTGCGAGAACTACGGGGCAAAATTCACCATGCCCGACCGCGGCCCGATCGGCGCCAATTGCCTAGCCAATCCGCGCGACTTCAAGACTCCCTGCGCGTGGTTCCAGGAGAAGGAGACGCCATGTCGGCTGATCGTCAAATGGTGCGGCACTTTCCACGTCACCGAGCTTGGCCATTCGCCGCTCGACGTCGTCGCCTGGCACGGTAACTACGCGCCCTATAAATATGATCTGGCGACGTTTTCGCCGGTCGGCGCGATCCTCTTCGATCACCCGGACCCGTCGATCTTCACCGTGCTGACGGCGCCGAGCGGCGAGGAGGGTACGGCCAATGTCGACTTCGTCATCTTCCCGCCGCGCTGGCTAGTGGCCGAAAACACTTTCCGGCCGCCCTGGTACCACCGCAACATCATGAGCGAGTTCATGGGCCTGATCCACGGCCAGTACGATGCCAAGGAGGAAGGTTTTGTCCCGGGCGGCATCAGCCTGCATAACCAGATGCTGGCGCACGGGCCCGACGCCTCCGGCTTTGAGAAGGCCACCCGCGCCGACTTGAAACCGGTCAAGCTCGACAACACCATGGCCTTCATGTTCGAGACGCGCTTTCCGCAGATGCTGACGCGCTACGCCGCCGAACTCGACACCTTGCAGGCGAACTACATCGACTGCTGGGCCGACCTGAAGAAGCGCTTCAACGGCACGCCGGAAGGCGACTGGTCCTGATTGGTGAGGTCAGAGTCAGGAAAAGATCGGCGGGTGGCTTGACGATCACTCGCGACGGCCTTGTTGTGGGACGAGCGGCACAAAGCCCGCGAGGAGAGGAAACCGCATGAAGCTTGCCACTTTGAAGAACGGGACGCGCGACGGGAAACTGGTCGTGGTCTCGCGCGATCTGACGCGGTTCACCGACGCCTCTTTCCTGGTGCCGACGCTGCAGGCTGCGCTCGACAATTGGGAGCGCTTGGCGCCGCATCTGGCGGCGATGGCGGAATCGCTCGAGACCAACGCGGTGCCCTCGGCCCGCTTTCACGAGCATGACGCCCATTCGCCGCTGCCGCGCGCCTATCAATGGGCGGACGGCTCCGCCTATGTGAACCATGTCGAGCTGGTGCGGAAGGCGCGCGGCGCCGAGATGCCGGCGAGTTTCTGGACAGATCCGCTGATCTACCAGGGCGGCTCGGACTCCTTCCTTGCGCCGCGCGATCCGATCCGCATGGCCGAAGAAGCCTTCGGCATCGACATGGAGGCGGAAGTTGCCGTCATCGTCGGCGATGTGCCGATGGGCGCCGGGCTGGTTGAGGCGCGCGAGGCCATCCGCCTCATCATGCTGGTCAACGATGTGACGCTTCGCGCCATCACAGGGCCGGAACTGGCAAAAGGCTTCGGCTTCTTCCACTCGAAGCCGTCTTCTGCTTTCTCGCCGGTCGCGGTGACGCCGGACGAGCTTGGTGATGCCTGGGACGGCGGCAAGGTCAGCCTGCCGCTGCTCGCCGATCTCAACGGCAGACCGTTCGGCCGTGCCAATGCCGGCATCGATATGACCTTTGATTTCCCGGCCTTGATTGTGCATGCCGCGAAAACGCGGCCGCTCGCCGCCGGCGCCATCATCGGCTCCGGCACCGTCTCCAATAAGCTGAATGATGGGCCAGGCAAGCCGGTCGCGGCAGGCGGCGCCGGCTATTCCTGCATCGCCGAACTGCGCATGATCGAGACCATCGAGAGCGGCGAGCCGAAGACACCGTTCCTGCGCTTCGGCGACACGGTGCGGATCGAGATGAAGGACAAGGCCGGCCATTCGATCTTCGGCGCCATCGAGCAGAAGGTCGAGAAATACGAGGGGGAGAAAGGAACCTGAAAGGGTGACCTTGCTCGAGCACCTGCGCCGGATGGCGCGCAACAATTTGTGGTCGAACGACCGGCTCTACCGCGCCGTGCTGGAGCTTCAGCCCGGCGAGTTCGAGGCGGGTCGCACCCGTTTCTTTCCCTCGATCA
>NZ_RZST01000378.1:0-5223 GCF_003997575.1 Mesorhizobium sp. M1A.F.Ca.IN.022.07.1.1 | reverse complement strand
GTCCATCATGTCGGACGGCGCGGACATCATCGCGCCGTCCGACATGATGGACGGCCGTATCGGCGCGATCCGCGACGCGCTGGACGCCAACGGCTTCCAGGACGTGGCGATCATGTCCTATGCGACGAAATTCGCCTCGGCCTTCTACGGCCCCTATCGCGAGGCTGTCGGCACCGCCGGCCTGCTCAAAGGCGACAAGAAGACCTATTATATCGACCACGCGAATTCCGATGAAGCCGTGCGCGAGGCCGAGCAGGATCTGGCCGAAGGCGCCGACATGCTGATGGTGAAGCCTGGGCTGCCCTATCTCGACATCATCCGCCGGCTGAAGGACGAGTTCCAGATGCCGACCTTCGCCTACCAGGTGTCGGGCGAATATTCGATGATCAAGGCGGCCAGCGCCAATGGCTGGATCGACGGCGAAAAGGCGATGCTGGAATCGCTTCTCGCGCTCAAGCGAGCCGGCTGCGACGGTGTCCTCACCTATTTCGCGCCGACCGTTGCGGAGATGCTGAGGGGCTAGGCCCAGGCGCAATTTTAAATTCTCGCCGCGTCACCTGGGCGCCGCCCGACGAGTTGATCGCTCGCCGGAAAATTCCGCTTGCATAATGCAATCAGTTAAGCTACTCCATGACTGCTTGCAAAATGCAACTAGTTCACGAGGCGATCATGTCAAAGCTGCGCGTCAACGCTTTCACCCTGTCGCTGGACGGTTACGGCGCCGGCCCCGATCAGACTCTCGAAAGCGCGCTCGGCGTCGGCGGCGAAGGACTGCATAAATGGATGATCGGCACGCGCACCTTTCGTGAGATGGTGATCGGCAAAGACGGCGGCACCACCGGCAGCGACGACAGCTTCGCCGCGCGCAGTTTTGAGAATGTCGGCGCCTGGATCCTTGGCCGCAACATGTTCGGGCCGGTCCGCGGCGAATGGCCGGACGAGAGCTGGAAAGGCTGGTGGGGCGACAACCCGCCCTATCACGTGCCGGTCTTCGTGCTCACCCATCACAAGCGGGCGCCGATCTTAATGGAAGGCGGCACGACGTTTTACTTCGTCACCGACGGCATCCATTCGGCGCTCGAACAGGCGAAGACGGCCGCCAAGGACAAGGATGTGCGGGTCGGCGGCGGCGTCGCCACGATCCGGCAATATCTGAAGGAAAGCCTGATCGACGAGATGCATCTCGCGATCTCGCCGATCCTGCTCGGCTCCGGCGAGCATCTTTTCGCCGGGCTGGACATGCCGAAGCTCGGCTACCGCTGCACCAGCCAGGTCGCGACCGCCGACGCGACGCATGTGATGATCGGGCGCGCGTAAGCTAGGCTCCCCCTTCTCCCCTGTGGGAGATGCGGAAGCGCTCAATACTTTTCCGGCACATAAAGCGCGCGCGGCAGCACCTGGCGCTCGTAGGCCGGGTTGAAGACGCGCTCCGGCAGCGTGATCTCCTCATGCGGCACGTCTTCGTAAGGCATTTGCTGCAGCAGGTGATCGATGCAGTTCAGTCGGGCCCGCTTCTTGTCGTTGCCTTCGACAATGAACCACGGCGCTTCCTTGATGTTGGTACGGGCGAAGGTCTCTTCCTTGGCTTTGGTGTATTGTTCCCAGCGCACGCGCGACTGCAGGTCCATCGGCGACAGCTTCCACTGCTTCATCGGATCGTGGATGCGCATCAAAAAGCGCATCTGCTGCTCCTCGTCGGTAATCGAGAACCAGTATTTCACCAGCGTGATGCCGGAGCGCACCAGCATGCGTTCGAATTCCGGCACGTCGCGGAAAAACTCTTCGACCTGATCCGCATTGGCAAAGCCCATCACCTGCTCGACGCCCGATCGGTTGTACCAGGAGCGGTCGAACAGCACGATCTCGCCGCCCGCCGGCAGATGCGGCACGTAGCGCTGGAAATACCATTGCGATCTTTCACGCTCGGTCGGCGCAGGCAGCGCGACGACGCGGCAGATGCGCGGGTTGAGGCGCTGGGTGATGCGCTTGATGACGCCGCCCTTGCCGGCCGAGTCGCGTCCCTCGAAGATCACCACCAGCTTCTTCTTGTGGTAGGCAACCCAGGACTGCAGCTTGATGAGCTCCGACTGCAGCCGCAGCAGCTCGCGGAAATAGGTCGTTCGCTCGATGGAGGGCGGATGCGACTTCTTGTAGATCCTGGCGATCTCGAGCGAGAGCGCGGGTTCGGAAATCTCCAGCTCATAGTCCTCGTCGAGCGTGTCCTCGAGTTCGGCTTCCAGCCAGTCCTTGGCTCCGGAATTCGTCTTGACCTCGTTCATTGCGCAGCTCCTGCCTGTCAGCCACTTTCGCCTCGGACGCGCTCCGGCCGCGGCCGGAAACACAACTCCGTAAGCCGACTGAGATACAGACGCGCAATGACGGTTTTATTGCGAGCAGGAGCCGGCAACGCTGGACCAGCCGATATGTGATCGGCCCGTATCGATGGCGGGGCGACAAGCCGCCCGAATTGTCCTACAAATACCCTCGCCTCTTCCGGCGCCCGCGACGGCGCGCCTCTTCAAAACAAATCGCAAGGACCTGACATGGAATACCGCACGCTTGGCCGTTCCGGCCTGAAGGTTTCGACATTGACCCTTGGCACGATGACCTTCGGCGGGACGGGCCCGTTCGCCGCCGTCGGCAAATCCGATCTCTCGGAGGCGAGCCGCATCATCGATACCTGCATCGATGCCGGCATCAATCTCATCGACACCGCCAACGTGTATTCGAACGGCCTGTCGGAGGAGATCGTCGGCGAGGCGCTCGGCGGCAAGCGCAAGAACGATGTGCTCATCGCCTCCAAGGCGCGCATGCGGATCGGAAACGGCCCCAACGACGAAGGCCTGTCGCGCCATCACCTGATCCGGGAATGCGAGCGGAGCCTGAAGCGGCTCAAGACCGACGTCATCGACATCTATTTCCTGCATGAGTGGGATGGGGTCACGCCGCTGGAGGAAACGATCGCTGCGCTCGACACTTTGGTCAGCCAGGGCAAGATCCGTTATGTCGGCTGTTCCAATTATTCGGGCTGGCAGGTGATGAAGGCCCTCTCGATCAGCGACAGCCATCATCAGCCGCGCTTCGTCACGCAGCAGATCCACTACACGCTGGAAGCGCGCGAGGCGGAGTACGAGTTGCTGCCGATCTCGGTCGACCAGGGTCTTGGCGTGCTGGTGTGGAGCCCGCTGGCCGGCGGCCTGCTGTCGGGCAAATACCGTCGCGACAGCCCGACGGCCCGCCAGCTTGGCGGCTGGTCCGAACCGCCGATCCGGGACGAGGACAGGTTGTGGCGGATCGTCGACGTTCTGGTCGAAATCGGCAAGGCGCGCGGCGTTTCGGCGGCACAGGTGGCGCTTGCCTGGCTGCTCGGCCGCCCGGCCGTTTCTTCGCTGGTGATCGGCGCCCGCAACGAAGCCCAGCTCAAGGACAACCTCGCGGCGGCCAGCCTGATGCTGTCCCTGGACGAGCGCCTGCGCCTCGACGACGTCAGCCGGCCGCCGGTGCTTTATCCCTACTGGCACCAGCAGCTCACCGCCAAGAACCGGTTCGGCCCCGCCGACCTGGTGCTCGACCGCAGCGATATCTGAGAATCCGCGCCGTGCTCCGCGCCCGAAAACGCGCGGAGGTCAGCCGGCGATAAAACGCCAGACCTCCGGGTCGGGTTCGATCTGGCCGCTTAGCACGAAATATTTGTAGAGGACGAGCAGCGATACCGCCCGCTCGTCCTTTTCGTTGCTGAACCGGCGGCAATAGGCGTTGGCCGCCGTTATGATGCGTTGGGCTTCCGCCGGGTGCTTTTCGAAATAGGCGATCTTGTCGGCGACGTCCGAAAAATCCGACGCCAGAGGCACGTAGTGGACATCGGCCTCGAGCTCAGCCTCGGCGAACCAGGTTTCGTAGGTCGGCGGCGGCATCAGGCAGAGCGAATTCGAGCTCATGATCCACTTGAGGTTCGTCGCCACGTCATTGCCTTCGAGCGAGACGATGTAGCGGAACTGCCGCTGGTGCGCGATCGTGAGATACGGCTTGCGATAGTTCTTCGGGGCGCTTGGCTTGGGCGAGCCGGCATCGCAAGACGGCAGGTCGCGCACGGCATCGACGAACCGTTTGCGGATCGGATTGTTGAAATGACCGCGCCAGACCGCCATCGGGCGCTTGTCGGCGAAGGACAGATTGTCCTTTGGCATGTTGAAATGGCGGAACTTGTCGAGCTTCATGATCACGGCGTTGCCGTTGTCGTTACGGATCGGCCGGTCCTTGACGATTGACGGCACTGCCGGAACGTCGACGACGTCGCCAAACTCGAGATCGATGAGCAGGTGGCGATCGAAGTAGCGGGCGAACTCCTTCAGGTCGTAATAGTACATACTCCCGAACTTGGGTATTTGACTGGCCGGCACGGCCGCCGCGCTCGGCACGAAGCTATGGTCGAGCCGGTTGTAGTAGTTGACCCGATCACGGACCGTTTTGCTGGAGAGCCGTGCCTGCTCCAGCCGGCGCGCAAGCCGCTGGCGAAAGAGAGCCTGCGGCGCCACATCGCGCGTGATGTTGCGTATGAAATAAAATACCCGCGCTGCGGTGCGTAAGGGCGAGGCCATGCGTCCGTCGTTTAAAGATGTCCGTCGCCTCCTACAGCATTGTGCCGAACATCTTGCAAGCCGCCCAAGCTGACGAACTTGTTGAAGTTCTAATATTCGACGATGGCCGAGGATCAGCCACCCACGACGGCAAAGCCCCTGGCGCGCAGGCCGCGCCGCTCGTCATGCAGCGAAGTCACCAGGCGGTCGCGGCTGCCGGCGATGTGGGCCGAGAGCAGCCGTGCCGCCTTTTCGGCGTCACCCTTTCGCACGGCAGCCAGGATGGCGTGGTGCTCGGCCCAGGCGCGGCCAAGCGCCGCCTCGTCGCGCACTTCCAGCCAACGCGCGCGGGAGAGCCTGGTCATTGCATCGCGGACTCCCTTAAGCAGGAATTCATTGCCGGAAAGCCTGGCCAGCTCGATGTGAAAATCCAGACCAACGCGGTGCCATTCCTCGCGCGGCGTACCGGCGTCGCAGGAATCGAGCATCGCCGCGATCACCTCGATCCCGCTGCGATCTTCCAGCGACGCCGTCAACCGCACCGCCGCCACCTCGACCGCCTCGCGGTAGACAGCGATCTCGCCGAGCTCGGCCAGATCGCTGTCTACCGCGAGGCGGTCGAGGTGGCGGCGGTGCGGTTGACGGC
>NZ_RZST01000377.1:0-5223 GCF_003997575.1 Mesorhizobium sp. M1A.F.Ca.IN.022.07.1.1 | reverse complement strand
GATCGATCTTGCCGCTCGGGATCCTCATATGCCGTACCTCCCGCGCGTGATCGTGAACAAATTGGCCATGTCCGTCTGCGAGAGAACCGCGCCTTCCCACATGGTGAAGTTGGCCATCCTGCCGCCAGTAGCCCATTTGCCGTCACCGCTACCCCGAGCAGCAATTTCGAAGGTCTGCGATGCGCTGGACGCCGACGGCGTGGTGTAAGTCGACGTGAAGGTCTGCACGGTTCCGTCCAGGAAAATGAAGCCGGTGGTCGCTGCCTCGTCGACCGACAGTCCAATGGCATGCCAGGCACTGGCGGAGGGGCTGAGAGTGCTGTTGAAGTCGAGGGCGAACGATGCGCCGGTCTTCGACACGTTGAAGCCCAACACGCCCGAGGCGGTCAGCGTGAGCCGGCAGCCGATATTGCCCGGAGCATTGACGTTATCGCCGAAGATGCCGCTCGCGGTCGCGACGTTGGCGAAATAGTTGTAGCCGAAATAAGAGAACTTGGCGTTGTCCTTGTGCAGGTTCTGCATCCAGGCTTCGTTGGTCGTGTCGTAGCGGAAAAAGTCACCGCCATCGAAGGAGAAATATTCCGAGGATGAGCGCCCGTTGGTCGTCCCGTTGATGGTTGGGTCATCGGTGCTGCTGCCGCTCGTCGAGCCCCTGAAAAAGTCGTAGCCGTTGCCCGACGTGTCCAACCAGGAAGCCGAGCCGGCCGGCAGTGACGCACCATCAGCCGCGTCGAGGCAGATTTTCAGCCCGGTCAGCAGCCCGAGCTGAGACACGAATTGAATCATCCGGCGCCGACGCAAGAAATTCGGCGTGATCTGCTCTAACTGCGGCTGAACGCCGGGGGTGAACTGACCTTCAAGCATCAGCCGAGATTGGCCCCTGCGACCGCGTCAGCGACGGACTTCAGCGCGTTATATTCAGTAGTCAGCTTCGCGAATTGCGCCTTAGTCGCGGCCTCGTAGGCATCGCTCGTGCCGAAGGCCTGCACGGCTGAGATGACCGCGGCGAAGTCGGTGGTGATGGCTGCGAGGGCGGCAGATGCGCCGGTGGCGTTCTGCTTTACCTTGAGCATCACCTGCCGCTGGTCATAGATGCGCTGCGCGATGGCATCCATGCCAACGTCGATTTCACTGGTTGTAGCCATTTGCCGGGGCTCCTGGGGTCTGTTGCGGGATCTGCATCGGAACAGCCGTCACCGCGCGGCCTTGCGCGTCCCTGACGATCTGCTTGGGCTTCGAAAGCTCATGGATGAGCGCCGCCAAGAGCTGGCCGAACTGGTCGCGCTGCGCTGCCATCTCTTTCAGCAGCGCCTGGCCGTCGATCTGCTCGGGATCGGGCGGCGGGAGTATGCCGTTGGCGAGCATGATTTGGTTCTGATCGGCGCGCGCGGCCTGCCGCTTCGCCTGAAGGTCCAGCCGCTTCTCTGCCATCGTCATTTCGTGGCTTTCGCGCTTGAACTGCATGTCCTGCGCTGCGGCGTCTTGCTTGATCTTCGCATCAGCAGCTTTTGCCGCCTGGTCCGCTTCTCGCGCCTTCGCGTCCGCCTGAGCTTTTTGTTGTTCGGCGCTCGGGGGCGGAGGCTGATCGGCTTTCGCCTTGGCATCGGTCACCATCTTTTCCAGAACGTCCTCGACCGACTTGCCGAGATTGAACAGCCGGGCGTTCGCGGCGAAGATTTCAATCGCCACTTCCTTCGACATCTCGCCCTGCTGGATTAGCGGGCCGACAGCCGCCCAATAGGCCCCGGCCGCCTGCATGAACTCCGCCGTCTCGGCCTTCTGCCTGGTCAGGTCCGCCTTGACCGTCGAATCGCTTTCGACATCGATGCGGTACATCATGGCCAGGCGCTGCGTCAGAAGCTGCTGGATCGACTGAAGCTTGGCCAGCTTCGCCTGCCGTTGCTGTTCGGCCTGCTGAGCCGCCTGCACCGCGGCCTGGTACTGCTGTTGCGCTTGAGGCGGCAGTTGGACGTCCTGCGGCGGTGGCGGCGGAGGTTGGACAGGCGTCAGGTCTTGCTGCGCCGGCAGGATCTGAACGCCGGTCATCTGCTGCAAAGTCTCATGCGAAAATTTGGCCGGGATGATTTCGGCCATCATCACGAAGATGTCGCGCGCGCACCGCTCCATCATGCGCTGCATCTTCTGGATGCGCAGCGAGCCCCATTGCGTCTTTATGTTCTGAGCCGTGGCCGTCTCGCTCGCCTGCGAGGCGCCGCGCACAATGTCAGAAATGCCGGTGATCTCGTAAATGGCCTGCTTGGTCTGTTCCCGGGCGCCATAGAGCTCCCGCAGCACAGCGATGAACTTTTCGACGGGCCAGAAGGCGACCGCGCCTGAGAGCCCGCCATTGGCTGCCCAGATATCCGCGTTGCCGATTGGCACGAACTCCGCGTCCTCGGCCGCCAGCATGTTGGCGATGTCGCCGGCATCACCGGGATACCAGCCTTTTACCCTCATGTGGTTAGTGATGATCCGGATGCGCTTCGTCGTCAGGTCAAGCTCGTCGGCGAGCTTGCTATAGATCGAAAACGGATTGACCGGCATCAACCGGCCGGTGAGTTCGATCGGCTGCACGGGCGCCGGGATGCAGAAGAAATCTGTCACGCCAAGCGGGTCGTCGACCTTCTTCAGCACCACGCCGTTGTCGTCGATGAAGATGACCTTGCGGCTGCCCTTGTCCCAGATTTCCCATCCGGTCAGGTCGCTGTCGCTTTCGCCGCGGGCTTTTTTCTCGGCGTCGTTCGTCTGGATGCTGATCAGCCCGGCGTCGAACACCGCGTCTTCATCTTCGCGCTGGACGACGAAGCGGAACGCGTCCCATGGCCGATCCCTCCAGCGCTTCGCCGGGCCGTGCCGATAGTCGCGCCAGCTCACCGCCTCGAACTCGATGCATTCGTTCGCGAGGCGTTCGGCTGGCCCCGCGCCTGGCTGACTGGCTGCACCATACGCGTCGCAAGCAGTCTCATCGCTGCCAGGCTCTTCCGCGGGCGCATCGTCGGCTGCGGCGGCGCTCGCGCGTTCAAGCTCCTCGCTGGTCGTCTCGTCCTTTACGATATCGCTCTTGAAGCGAAGCCGGATGATGCCACGACCCGCCAGGAAACCGTCTTGCGCCTCGCCTTCCAGCTCGACCTGAAGCTTGGAATCGTCGACCTGTGTACGAATGGCGCGCTCGATCAGCTCGGCGACGTCCTTTGCTGCCAGATCCTCGTCGGCGAAGCGGCGCCGAATGTCTGGCGCGGGCGGGCTGTTGATGATCGCCGGAACGATGGTCTCGACGTTGGCGAAGAGGATGTTGAAGTCGTAAGTGTTGCCGAGCGTGGCAGACGTGCTCAGGTCGTCCGACTTGGTTTCGCCAGTGTAGGCCTTCACCGCCTTTTCGGCGTCGTCCATCCACTGCTTTTCGAGCTTGCCGGCTGCCTCGACGCGCGCAAGCCACTTTGACCCCTCCTTACGAAGGGCCTCGCCCTGCTTCTGCTGATCGGAAGTGCGCTTGTCCGCTTTTGCCATGGCGGGCAGGATGGCGGCGCCAAATGCGAAATTCTAAGCCGCTTGAATGGTGGATTGGTGAAGCCAGTTTCGCCTCAGCAGGGGCTAAGCCGCTTTTCGACTTCACGAAAGAACGAGTCGTGCCGTCAAAAGGCTGTCGATAAGAAGCAATATTGAGGCTCCGTAAAACAGAAGCCATCCAAAGATAAGCAGGGCAGAATTTGTGTAAGGTATAACCATAGCGGGATTCATGATGTAAATCACGAATGAAAGGATAATAACTGTAAAGGAGAGGACCAGTCTAATCTCTAGGTCAAGCATGAAATCCTTGAATACCACGTTGTCCGCAAGCCTTTCGACGTACCGAGTAGCCCTGGACTTCAACAGACTCCATATCGTCAGGACGGCAGCCCAAAAGACCGAAAGAAAAGTAAACAGGGCGGAGTATGCAGCCTCACCGCGCTTGTTAATGGCCATGACGGTGTCGGCGTCGGGGGCTATTTTGGGCAACACGAAGTATGCGACTAGGAGCGCTGCCGCATACAGAAAGACCAGGAGACGGACGCGCCTGTCCCCGAGAAACGTATTCGCCCTAACCGTTCCCGTTGCCAACATGTTGCTTCGCCTTCGCCAATGACGAGCGCAGAAACTGCTCTCGCTTGGGCCAGTCGGTATCTGGATCGCCCGACAATTCCAAAACCTGACTGGTCCTGAAATGCGCCTTCACGAAGTCAAGAATCGGCTCTGCCTCATGCGGCTGGCTCACCTTGACATCGCGAATTTTTCCTCTTTTAGCCTCTTTTTCGCCTACGAGCCATCCCACCAGCCTTCTAATCTTGGGGACGGTCAGTCCCTCCCTGCGAGGCCCAACGCCGATTGAAACTGTAACGTAGGCTCCATCTACTAGGTCCTTAAGGAAGGCTATGTTGTCCCTTACCTCTCCCAAATCTGGATCCACGGCGTTCAGGGATGCAGGGTCGGCAATCTTAAAAATCACGGCACCGTTTTTGGTTCCGGCTAGCTTATTTATATCGCTCTCTGTCAAGATTGGGAGAGCGATACACGGCTGATGGTTCGCGAGTTCAGCGACGAGTGTGGTTAGCTTCGACAATCCGGCGGCTGCGGGCTTAACCTCGAAGCCTAGCAGGTGCTTTTCGGTATCGTAGATGAAAGCAGTGTGATGCCCCAGATACTCGCCTTCAGCCAAGGTGAGCTTCTTAGCTTTCTCTCCCGCCTTAAGCCTACTGGGAAGGGCGTCCGATTGGAGCCGAATAACGTCCCCACAAATCGGCGCAGCATTAGCTGACGTGCGCGGGTCTAACTGATATCGAACTTCGTCAAGTTCCTTCACCAAATGTTCCCCACTTAGGGCGAAGGCCGCTTGCAGCGAAACGTCGAACTGCACGCCGTCCTCCAGCGCCGGGAACAATTGCCAAAACTTGACGGTGACTTTTTTGTCCATCCCCGAACCCCCTGATTCGAGGATCGGAGAGTATCCGCGCATTGTCTACTTTGTCTTGGATTTTTTCGGCTGGGATGGTTTAGGCGCGGTAGCCTTTTTTCGTGCGCCCTTATCGGCGTCTTCAGCATCCGCTTCAGCGGGCGTTGGAGCTATCACTCTTCAAGCTTGGGCCTGAACCGTCGCACGATCACGTCGAACACAATGTCTGATATCCACATGGCCGAGACGCCGATCAGAAACGCTGCAGCCAGAGTAGTTGTGTCGTCCTCGGTTCC
>NZ_RZST01000376.1:0-5231 GCF_003997575.1 Mesorhizobium sp. M1A.F.Ca.IN.022.07.1.1 | reverse complement strand
GATCAGCGTCGTGCGCTCGGGCGTGACGAAACCGCGGATGATGGCGCGGCCAGCCTCCATCAGCTCGGCGGCGATCAAGATGTCGACGTCGCCCTGCGAGGGCGACAGGGCGAAGACCGGCAGCCGGCCGGTGTCGCGCGCCATCTCGATGTAATAGATCGTGGCCCCCGTGCGCTGGGCGACTCCCGCCACCGACGTCGATTGCGCAATGTAGCCGCTGCGCTCGGCGACGTCGGTGATCCAATCGGCGAGCACGCCGCCGCCCTGGCCGCCGACGGCAAGCACGGCGAGTTTTATCACCCGCTCATCATCAGAGGCGCCCGGCTTCGGGCGCAGCGGTGAAGCCTGCTCAAGCATCGGCGAACATCAAACGGCGACTCTCGCGGCGGCGCTGCAACCGGCCGATCACGGCGCGGCGCGCGCTTTCCAGGAAACGGTCCCAGCGGCTCGGATTGTGCACGACATCGGCGCGGTAGAAGGAGGGACAGAGCACGGCCGCATCCGCCACCTCGCCGCAATTGCCGCAGCCGACACAGTTCTGGTCGATCGAAGCGACCGGATCGTCGCGCAGCGGATCGTCGAGCGACTTCACCGAGAGCGACGGGCAGCCGGAGAGCCGCATGCAGGCGTGGTCGCCGGTGCAGACGTCCTCGTCGACGCCGAATTTCGGCTTGACGACCCGCTCGCCGCCCTTGACCGCCTTGTCGACCAGCGGCCTCTCGCGGCGCTGGCGGTTCAGCATGCATTCGGACGAGGCGACGATGACCTTCGGCCCCTTCTCCTCGGTGGTTAGCGCCTCGCGCAGCGTGTCGCGCATCTTGCCGACGTCATAGGTGCGGTCGATGTGGCGCAGCCATTTGACGCCCATGCCTTTCACCGCTTCGGTGATCGGATGTTTTGTGGACTTGGTGCGGTTCGAGGCGCGCGAGGACAGGATGTCCTGGCCGCCGGTGGCGGCCGAGTAAAAATTGTCGACGATGACGATGACGCCGTCATTCTTGTTGAAGACGGCGTTGCCGACCGACGAGGTGAGACCGTTGTGCCAGAAGCCGCCGTCGCCGACGAAGGAGATCGACCGGCGTTTCGCTTCCGGCGAATTGAAGGCGGAAGCCGAGGCCGGCCCGAGGCCGTAGCCCATGGTGGTGGCGCCGAGCTCGAAGGGCGGCATGATCGAGAACAGGTGGCAGCCGATGTCGGAAGCGATGTGGTGCTTGCCAAGCTCCTGCTCGACCAGCTTGGTCGCAGCGAAGATCGGCCGCTCCGGACAGCCGATGCAGAAGCCCGGCGGGCGGCCGGGAACGACATTGATGAGATCGGCGGTGTCGACGCCCTCGCCCAGCTTGTTCGGCGCACGAACCTCGCCGGGCAGCAGATGCGCAGCATAGGCGCGCAGGAAGGAGCCAATGCCGTCCAGCATCACCTGCCCGGTATATTCGCCGGCCATCGGCAGATGCTCCTTGCCGACCAGCTTGGTGCCGCGCCCGGCCTTGTGCAGCATCGCGGCAAAGGCCTGCTCGATATAGTTGGGCTGGCCTTCTTCGACGACCAGCACCGCCTGTTTGCCCTCGCAGAAGGAAAGGAACTCGTCATCGACGAGCGGATAGACGGCGTTCAGCACATAAAGCGGCACGTCGGTGTCGCCATAGGTGTCGGCAAGGCCGAGCCGCTGCAGCGCGCGGACGACCGAATTGTACATGCCGCCCTGCATGACGATGCCGATCGAGCCATTGTCCGGCCCAAAGACCTCGTTGATCTTGCGGCTCTTGATGAAATCGACGGCCGCCGGCCAGCGCTTGGCGACCTTCTCCTTCTCGTGCAGGAAGGAGGCAGGCGGCAGCACGATGCGGCCGGTGTCGCGACGCGGGGCCGACAGCGCATCGGCAACCGACATAGGCGGCCGCTTGTTGTCCTTGGCGATGAAGTGGCCATGGACGTGGCAGCAGCGGATGCGCACCTGCAGCATGACCGGCGTGTTGGAGGCCTCCGACAGCTCGAAGCCATCCTCGACCGCCTTGACGATCGAGGGCAGGTTCGGGCGCGGATCGAGCAGCCAGACCTGGCTCTTCATGGCGAAGGCATGGCTGCGCTCCTGCATGATGGAGGAGCCCTCGCCATAGTCCTCGCCGACGATGATCAGCGCGCCGCCGGTGACGCCGCCCGAGGCGAGGTTCGCCAAAGCGTCCGAGGCGACATTGGTGCCCACTGTCGACTTGAAGGTGGCGGCACCGCGGATCGGGTAGTGCACGGATGCGGCCAGCATGGCGGTGGCGGTTGCTTCCGAGGCGCTCGCCTCGAAGTGCACGCCGAGCTCGCCCAGAATGTCCTGCGCGTCGGCGAGCACATCCATCAGATGGCTGATCGGCGCGCCCTGGTAGCCGCCGACATAGCCGACGCCGCATTGCAGCAGCGCCTTGGTGATGGCGAGGATGCCCTCGCCCGCGAATTCCTGGCCGGCGCCAAGCCTCAGCTTTTCGACTTCCTTGGCAAAAGACCGTTCGGCCATCTCTGCCTCCTTCCGTTACCGCCGTTGGACGGCGGCGCGTACGTCAAACTCAAATGTCGTGCTTGCGGATGTTCTTCAGCATCTTCTGCAGGATTGCGATCAGCGCGGCATATTCGGCATCGTCGACGCCGTCGAACATCGCTTCGAAGGCATCATGCATGGCCGGCCAGGCGCGGGTGAAAAGCGCCCGGCCGTCATCGGTCAGGAACACATGGCGGAAGCGGCTGTCGGCGACGCCCTGCTCGCGCCGCACGAGGCCCTGGCCTTCCAGCGCGTCGAGCGTGCGACTCAAGGTCGATTGCTCGATCACCGTATAGACCGAGAGGTCGTTGACGGTGATGCCGTCGGTGACCGAGAGCACGGCCAACGTGCGCACCTGCGGAATGGTCAGGCCCTGCTTGCGAAAGTCTTCTCGCAGGGTGGCGTTGTAGCGGCCCATGATGCGGTTCATCAAATAGGGCGCGAACTGCTGCAGGCCGATCTGGCCGAGGGTCGAGATGCGCTCGCGCTTTTCCGGAAGCCTCTGTTCCATCAGACCCTCTCCGCCAGCAGAAAGCCGGAGCCGCCGCCGAGCCCCGCGCCCGGATGCGTCGAGGCGCCGATATGGTAGAGGCCCTTAATGCCTGTCTCGTGATTGCGGCTGGCCTTGAACGGCCGCCACAGGAAGGACTGGTCGATGGTGGACGAGCCGCCATAGGGATCGCCGCCGACCAGATTGATGTTCATCGCTTCCAGATCGGCAGGCGAATAGGCGCGGCGCGCGATGATGGTGTCGCGAAAACCATCGATGTGATGAGCGAGGATCGCCTCGACGCGGTCGGCGTAGGCCTCGCGCAGCGCCTCGCTCCAGCGGCCATCGGCTGGGGCCTCGAGCTTGCCGGCGGCATCGCCCTTGATATGGCGCGGCGCTTCCGGAAGCTGCAGCCACAGGATTGCCTTGCCCGGCGGACAGCGCGACGGATCGAGCGCGTGGGGCTGGCCGACGCAGATCGTCGGCACTTCCGGCAACAGGCCGCGCACCGCTTCGTTGCAGGCTTTCGACACACCATCGAGTCCCGGCGTCAGATGCAGCAGCGCCACCTTGTCGAGGCCCTCGCCGCGCCAGGCCGGCGGCTTGTTCAGCGCGTAGTGGAGCTGGAAGTTGCCCTTGCCGTAGCGGTAGGACTGCGTGGCCTTGGTTGCTGCGTCGGGCGCATCGTTGCCGAGCAGACGGCCATAGAGCTGCGTCGGCGTGACCGAGCAGATGATGCCCTTTGCCGCCGTCAGCGTCTCGCCGGAGGCGAGCCGCACCCCGGTGGCACGGCCGCCGGTCTGGACGAGCGAGGCGACGTCGGCGTTGACGCGGATTTCGCCGCCGCGCTCCTTGATCAGCGCTTCGAAGGCGGCGAGCAGGTTCTTCGCCCCGCCCTTGACGATCGGTGCGCCGGCCGCCTCCAGCGCGAAGGCGATGACCTTGGCGATCTGGCCGGAGAAGGCGTCTTCCGGCCCAAGCCCGGCATGCAGCACCCAGGGCGCCCAGAGCGCGCGGACGGTATCGGACTTGTACGCGGTCTCCAGCCAGCCCCGCGCCGGCACCAGCGCCTCGCCCAGGACGGCGGCAAGCTCGCGCGGACCGCGCCGCCACGCCTCGCCGGCCATGAGCTTCGTCGTCGGATAGGACCAGAGCGCGCCACCGAGCAGGCCGAAGAGCAGTCCGGCATTGCGTTCGATGTCGCCGACATCGCCGCCATGACGGTCGCCATCGCCGGAGGCAAATGCGTTCAGCGCCGCGATATTGGCGGCCCGGTCGGTGGTGAGCACGGCATGGCTGCCATCGGGCCGAAGCACGCCGGTGGGTGTGGTCGTGTGACAGAATTCCAGCCCGTGCCGCGCAAGATCCTTGCCGAGCGCGGCATAGGCCGGCGAGGTGATGAAGAGGACGAAGGTCGTCGCCATCACGTCATGGACGAAGCCGGGCGCCGTGATCTCATCGGTGCGCATGCAGCCGCCGATGCGGTCGTTGCGTTCGAGCACGAGCACCTTGGCGCCCTTGGCGCCAAGCATCGCCGCGCAGACCAGGGCGTTGATGCCGCTGCCCACGATGATGTGATCGGCAGCGGTCATTGCGCACTCGCAATCGAGAAGTGAACGTCAATCGCACTAAGGCGAGTTCCTTCGCGCCCCCCTCTGTCCTGCCGGACATCTCCCCCACTTGGGGGGAGATTGGCAGTTTCGGCGCCCTGCTCAATCCTACGACGTCGGAGATTGGCGAAAGCGGAGGTGACGTGCAATCTCCCCCCTTGTGGGGGAGATGTCCGGCAGGACAGAGGGGGGCGCCGTAGAGCGTCAGCGTCGCTCCGATCCCACCTCTCCACTACTCCATTGCGCGCGAGCATGATCTTCTCCCGAAGACCGCCACCTCGCCTATTGGCCCGGCACCAGCGCCAGGGCGCGGATCGGGCTGCCGGTGCCGTGCTCGATCTTGAGCGGGGCGGCGATCAGGATCGCGCCTTTCGGCGGCAGCTGGTCGAGGTTGCAGAGGCTGGCCAGCCCATAGCGATTGGCTTTGTGCATCAGCGTGTGCGCCGGGAAAGGCGGCTCCATGCCGCCGGCCTTGCCGGCATCGGTGCCGATCGTCTCCGAGCCCCAGCCCTTGATGTCCTTGCTGATCAGGAACTGGATGGCTTCCGCCGTCGGTCCGGGTGTATGCGGGCCGGTCTCGTTGGCGTTGAGGAAGTCGGCTTCCAAA
>NZ_RZST01000375.1:0-5238 GCF_003997575.1 Mesorhizobium sp. M1A.F.Ca.IN.022.07.1.1 | reverse complement strand
ATCCAAGACAACCGAAACAGTCCTCGATGTTGTTGAAGGCATGCAATTCGACCGTGGCTTCCTTTCCCCCTACTTTGTGACCGAGACCGGGAAGATGGAAGCGGTGCTGGAAGAAGCACTCGTGCTCATCGTCGAGAAGAAGATCTCCTCGCTAAACGACCTCATCAAACTGCTGGAGGCCGTGGCGAAATCAGGTTCGCCTTTGCTTGTGATCGCGGAGGATGTGGAGGGAGAAACATTGGCTACTCTCATCGTCAACCAGATCCGCGGCACCTTCAAGAACTGCGCCGTGAAGGCGCCGGGCTTTGGCGACCGTCGCAAGGCCATGCTGCAGGACATTGCCATCCTGACGGGAGGACAGGTCATTTCGGAAGACATCGGCCTCAAGCTCGAAAACGTGACGATGGCGCAGTTGGGGCGTGCCAAGCGTGTGGTTGTCGACAAGGACAATACCACGATCATCGGTGGCAACGGCGACCAGAAGGCCATCAAGGCTCGCGTCGAGCAAATCCGCCGAGAGATCAGCGATACCACCAGCGACTATGATCGAGAGAAGCTTCAGGAGCGGCTTGCCAAGCTCGCGGCCGGCGTGGCCGTCATCAAGGTCGGCGCGCCGACCGAGGCCGAAATGAAGTCCAAGAAGGAAGCGCTTGATGATGCCATCAGCGCCACCAAGGCTGCTGTTGCGGAGGGTATCGTGCCCGGTGGTGGCCTTGCCCTGCTGCGCTGCATCGGCGCGGTCACGGAGGAAGAAGCGCGTTGCGAACGTGACGAGCGCACCGGCGTTCAGATTCTCAAGCGCGCGCTGGAAATGCCCGTGCGCCAGATTGCCGAGAATTCGGCTGTCGACGGTGGGGTCGTCGTCGCGAGGATGACCGAAGGCAAGGGAAATTTCGGCTTCGACGCCGGCCGCAAGGAATATGTCGACCTGGTGGAGGCGGGCATCATCGATCCTACCAAGGTGTTGCGGATCGCGCTCGAGAATGCCGTCTCAGTCGCCAGTGTCCTGCTCCTCACGGAAGCGACCATGACCGAGATTCCGGAGCCGGCCAAGGAGTGCGCGCTTGAACCGGAAATGTCGATGTAGTCCGCACGAATGACGCTGAAAAACAGAACCGATAGGCAGAGTCACACCAACAGAACAGGAGTGAGCGATGGCAAAGAGAACGGACACGATCGAGGTCGGCATGGATCTGGCCGTCAGATGTCGCGTTATCGACACTTGGGAAGATGATCTGGGGGATCAGTGGGTTAAGGTGCTTATCGAGGGCCATGACACGCCGGTCAAATTAAAGGCGGTCCACTTCTATCCCTTCGATCGCGACATTGCGCCCGCCTAGTGTGTGAAATCAAGGCAAGCGCAGACCCGGAAGAACGAAGTCATTTCGCTCCGCCCAGCGGACTCTTCCCACGCTATGTCAGCGCTATTGCGTTGGCGGATCGGAGGCACGCATGCAAGCCCGCGAGCGACAGGCGGAAACCTCCACGGCACTGCCGCGGGGCCCGGTGTTCGTAGCCCGAGGACTGAGCAAAGTCTATGGCTCGGGCGACTCACGAGTGACAGAGCTGAAGGACGTCGATGTCGATATTCGGCAAGCCGAGTTCATCGTTCTTCTCGGGCCTTCCGGTTCGGGCAAGTCGACCCTTCTCAACATCCTTGGCGGATTGGACGCTCCAACGTCAGGCTCGGCAAAGTGGCGGGATCACCAGCTGACGGGAGCCGGCGACGAAGAGCTAACGACATACAGGCGCGAGCATGTCGGCTTCGTCTTCCAGTTCTACAATTTGATACCAAGCCTCAGCGTTGGGGAGAACGTACGGCTGATTGCACAAATCGCCGGCGATCCTATGGACCCCAAGGAAGCGCTCGAGCTCGTCGGATTGACGCATCGCGCACGCCACTTCCCATCGCAGTTGTCGGGCGGAGAGCAGCAGCGCTCGACGTGGACACCGGCCGGTTGGTTCTTGCAGCCATCGCCAAGGTGAACGCGGAACTCGGCACGACGACCGTTGTGATCACTCACAGCTCGGCAATCGCTGGAATGGCTGACCGCGTCTTGCGACTTAGTGGCGGGCGCATCGTCAAGGAAGAACCGAATCCGAACCGCATCCCCGCCGAGGACGTGCAATGGTGAACGTCCTCGACATCAAGGTACTGCGCGATCTCTGGTCGATGCGGCTTCAGGTTCTCAGCATCGCTATGCTTGTCGCCGCTGGCGTGGCCGTCTTCGTCATGTCGGTGTCGAATTACCGGGCGCTTGTGGGCGCCATGGAGAGCCACCACCGCAACGAACGCTTCGCCGACCTCTTTGCCGGCATGACGCGCGCGCCGTTGGTCATCGCAGACCGACTGCGTGAGATTGACGGGATCGGCATCGTCGAGCCGCGGATCGCGAAGCCGGTGCGGATAATACGCAAGGACACGAACCTGCCGATCTCGGGACGCGTCATCTCACTGCCGGCCACAGGCCAGCCTTTGCTCAATCGTCTCCATCTGCTGCAAGGGCGCTGGCCCGACCCCCCGCATCCGGAAGAAGTCGTCATCAACGCCGCCTACGCCGAGGCGCGTGCGGTGCGAATGGGAGAATCGATTGATGTGGTCCTCAACGGGCGGCTGCAGGGTTTTCGCGTCGTGGGTTCCGCCCTGTCGCCTGAGTTCGTCTTTGCCACCCGGAGCGCGGTGCCGCTTCCCGACGATCGGAACTTCGTCGTGCTGTGGGCCGCCGAGGATGCGGTGGCCAGTGCATTCGACATGAAAGGCGCGTTCAACGACGTGGCGATGGCGCTGGCCCCGACGGCAGGCACAATGCATGTCCTGGATGAGGTAGACCGCCTGCTTGCTCCCTACGGCGGCACGGGAGCCTACGATCGCAACGATCAGCCGTCGCATCGCTTTCTTGAGGACGAGTTGGCGGAGCAGGAAACCTTGAGCATCTTCATGCCGTCGGTCTTCTTCGGCATTGCGGCATTCCTGCTAAACGTTGTCATCGGCAGACTGGTCGAGGCGCAACGAGGCCAGATCGCATCACTCAAAGCGCTGGGTTTTGCAAACCGCACCATTGCGCTTCATTACTTCAAGTTGGTCACGGCCATTGCGTTGCTGGGATCGGCAATAGGCCTCGGCCTGGGGCGCTGGTTCGCAATTGGAGTCGTGGGAAGCTATCGCGCCTTCTTCCAGTTTCCGTCACTGGAGGCGCAGGTCGAGCCGTGGCTTCTCATTGTTGCGACGCTGGTCAGCGTCGTCGCCGCGAACCTTGCTGCTGCGACATCCGTGTATCGAATAGGTGTGCTTCCACCCGCCGAAGCGATGAGACCCGCAACGCCGCCGGCGCTGCAGACATTCGCGTGGCTCCAGACGATAGGGAGCCGCCTCATACCGCTGCAGTATGTCATTGCGGCCCGGACAACGCTGGGCAGGCCGATTAGGACGCTCTTATCGACCATCGGCATCGCCTTTGCCATTCCGCTTATCCTGTTCGGGCTCTGTTGGTTTGATGCCATCGATTACATGATCGATGTCAGCTTCAGCCGGATCGAGCGCGGCGACGCCTTTCTCACCTTTACCGGACCGGTTTCCGCGGATGCGCTCTACGAGTTGATGGCGCTCTCCGGGGTGCTGAAAGCTGAAGTCCAAAGAGTCGTTCCTGTCAGATTGCGTGCAGGGTACCGGAACTATCGCACGTCGGCCATCGGCCTCGATTCCGGGTCCGAGCTCAAGATTCCAAGAGACAAAGTGCTGCAGCCAATCTCCATTCCGGCAGATGGCATCATGCTGACCCGGCTGATCGCAAGCCAGCTCGATCTCCACGTCGGCGAGACTGTGTCGTTCGAGGTGCTCGAAGGCCCCAGACCGGTAAGAGAAGTCACCGTGCGCAGGATCTCTGACGACATTCTGGGATCATCGGTAACGATGGACCGCGATGCGCTCAATCGCGTGATGCAGGAGGGGTCAGTTGCAAACGCCGCGATCCTCAGGATTGACCCGGCTCAAACCGGTCTGGTCTGGTCCAGGATAAAGTCCATGCCGAAGATCGAGGGAAGCTCAGTCAAGGCTCTCTGGTTGGCGCTCTTCAACGAAACAATTGACGGAATGGTGCTGAGCGGCGCATTGATCGTGGCGGGATTCGGAATGCTTATCGATTGGAGTTGTCTACGACAGCGCGCGCATCGCACTACAGGAGCGCGCCTGGGAGCTTGCTAGCCTGCGCATCATCGGACTGACGCAACGGGAAGTGTCGGCGGTCATCATCAGCGAGCTTGCGGCCGAGCTTGTCGTGGCTATTCCCGTGGGACTGCTGCTCGGGCGGTACTTGATCGAGCTGATTCCCTCCGCGCGGGCGAGCCAGTCGTTTCAAATTCCTGCCGTGATCGATCCGAGCAGCTACGTCATAGCCTCGCTCCTGGTGATCGCGGCAGCTTTCGCCAGTTTCATCATGATCCGCCGAAGGATCGAGACGCTCGATCTGGTGGCCGTCCTGAAGACTCGAGACTAATCATGAAGCACCGGACAACGCCGATCGCCGGAGGATTGTCGGTAGCGTTGATCTCAGCATCTGGCCTCTATTGGCTTCTCATGCCGCAGCCGGTTCTTGTCGAGACCGCCAAGGTCGTAGCGGCAACGTTTCAGGACACGATCGAAGAAGACGGCCGCACGCGCGTGCGGGATCGCTATCTGATATCGGCGCCTTTATCGGGTCGCGTGCAGCGGCTGATGCTAAAGGCCGGCGATGTCGTACACACCGGGCAAAAACTGGCGACCATCACGCCGCCTGTTTCTCCTTTGCTGGATACACGCGTCCGGCAGGAACTCGAGGCGCAAGTGGGAGCCGCCGAGGCGGGACTCGAAGAGGCTGAAGCGCTTCACGAGCAGGCCAAGGTTCTCCTGGCTCAGGCTAGCGCGGATCTCGAGCGCACCCGGCAGCTTACCCAGCGCAATGTGGCGGCCGCAGCGCAATTGGAAAGAGAGGAAGCGCTGTTTCAGTCCGCAACCCGGCAGGCGGATGCCGCCGAGCGCCGCTCGCATGCCGCCACCCATATCCTGGAACAGGCTCGAGCGGCATTGCAATCCACTGGTGATCTCGACCCGGGCGAAAGTTTCCCGGTGGTGTCACCCATCGACGGACGCGTTATCAGGGTCGAACAGGAAAGTGAGAGCGTTGTCTCGCAGGCCGCCCCCTTGATCGAGCTAGGCGACCCGGGCGACCTCGAAGTCGCGGTTGATGTCTTGACGACTGATGC
>NZ_RZST01000374.1:0-5251 GCF_003997575.1 Mesorhizobium sp. M1A.F.Ca.IN.022.07.1.1 | reverse complement strand
GTCGACCGGCTAGTGGCGGTTGGCGCCGGCAAGGTCGCAAGCCTCGACGACTACGCCTGGCTGAAGCTCGGCGGCGCGGTTGCCGCCGCGCTGCGCAAGGCTGTGGAAGTCGCTGTCATCCTCGATCTTCCGGACCTCCAGCCGGACGGCAGGCAGGCGGCGCACCTTGCCGCCGGCATCCTCCTGCGCAGCTACGGCTTCGACAAATACAAGACCAGGAAGGACAAGGAAGACGGCCAATCCGACGCGAAGGGGGCGGAGAGCAAAAAGGCCGAAACCGCAAAGCCGGCCAAGATAACCATCCACTGCGCCGACCCTTCCGCCGCCAAGAAGGCCTTCGCCGCGGAAGAGGCCGTTATCGAAGGCGTGCTGCTTGCGCGCGATCTCGTCAACGAGCCGGCCAATACGCTCGGTCCGGTCGAGTTCGCCGCTCGCGCGAAGGAACTGGAAGGGCTCGGCGTTGAGGTCGAGATCCTCACCGAGAAGGAGATGAAAAGGCTCGGCATGGGCTCGCTGCTTGGCGTCGCGCAGGGCTCGCCGCGCGGCGCCCGCATGGCCGTCATGCAATGGAAGGGCGGCAAGGCCAAGGACGCGCCGATCGCCTTCATCGGCAAGGGCGTCACCTTCGACACCGGCGGCAATTCAATGAAGCCGGCCTCCGGCATGGAGGACATGAAGGGCGACATGGGCGGAGCCGCCGCGGTCACCGGGCTGATCCGTGCGTTGGCCGCCCGCAAGGCCAAGGCCAATATCGTCGGCGTCATCGGCCTGGTCGAGAACGCCGTCGACGGCCATGCGCAACGCCCGGGCGACATCGTCACCTCGATGTCGGGCCAGACCATCGAGGTCTTGAACACCGACGCAGAAGGCCGCTTGGTGCTCGCCGATGCGCTCTGGTACACCAACGATCGCTTCAAGCCGAAATTCATGGTCAATCTGGCGACGCTGACCGGCGCCATCATGGTCGCGCTTGGCCAGCACTATGCCGGCCTGTTTTCCAACAATGACGAGTTGGCCGGCAGGCTTTTCGGCGCCGGCCAAGCGACGCAGGAGCGGCTGTGGCGCATGCCGCTTGGTGCCGAATACGACAAGCTGATCGAGTCCAAGAACGCCGACATGAAGAACATCGGCGGCCGCTATGGCGGCGCCATCATCGCCGCGCAGTTCCTGCAGCGTTTCGTCAAGGACACGCCCTGGGCGCATCTCGACATCGCCGGCACCGCGATGGGCGCCCCGGCGAGCGAGATCAACCAATCCTGGGGCTCCGGCTTTGGCGTACGGCTGCTCGACAGGCTGGTGCGCGACCATTACGAAGGATAAGGCTGTCGTGGCCGACCTCCTGTTCTACCACCTGACCGAATCGACGCTTGAGGAAGCCCTGCCGGGCCTGCTCGAGCGCAGTGTCGAGCGCGGCTGGCGCGCGGTCGTGCAGACCGGCACGGAGGAACGGCGGGACGCGCTCGACCAGCATTTGTGGACGTTTCGCGACGACTCCTTCCTCGCGCACGCCACCGACCGCGAAGCCTATCCGGCCGAGCAGCCGATCCTGCTCACCACGGGGGAGGGCAACCCCAACGCTGCCCAGATCCGCTTCCTGGTCGATGGTGCGCACCCGCCCGAGCTTTCGGGCTACGAGCGCGCCGTCTTCCTGTTCGACGGCCACGACGCAGCGCAGCTCGAAGGCGCGCGCAGCCACTGGAAGACGATGAAGGAAGCCGGCCACGCGGTGACCTACTGGCAGCAGACGCCCGACCGTCGCTGGGAGCGCAAGGCGTGAGGGTAATCAGCGGTCACTGATCGTCGCCTTGTTGATTTTCGTGCTGGGCGGAAGGTCCTTCGCCCGTCGGTGGATTTGGCCGGCGATATGCACTTGACCCTGTAGACAAGTCTTCTTGATTTGCTCGACGGACATTTCCCCTCCGAGCACGGGTGGCGTCAAAAGTCGTAACATTCGCCGGCGGCAGGCGCGCTACATCAGCGATGCGGTGGCCATGCGATTTTTGGCGGTATTCGGCTTCTTGTCGCCGACATACTCAACATTCGTATCGACCAGCCGGTCGCTGTCGATACCGGCTGCGCTTAGAATGTCCATGATTGCCTTGATCCGTTGCTTGGCTAGGTCCTTGTTCGTCTCTGCCGCATCGGCGCCGATAAACTCCTTGGCAGCCAAGGCCGTCAGCCTCACGTTGCAACGCGAATCCTTGATGCTGTTGGCGAACTTCTCGAGGTCGCGTTTGACCGGGGGTGAAATCACCGAGGATCCGCTGTCGAAGAAGAGGGCGACCTGGGCAGGGCTTCGCTTTTCATACTGCCGGCAGGAGATCCCTTGCTTCGGCAAGGTATACAGGATAGCGCTCCGCGCCTGGTTCCTATCGCTGGCGCGATCGTCGACCCAATGAGAAAGCGCCAGCACCATTTCGGGCTTGACGCCCTGCGCTTTCAAAAACGCGCGTGTGGCGTTCAGCCTTTGGCCGGCAATGCTGTCCGCCTTGTCGTACGCGCCTTCCTTGCTGGCCGTCGCGTAGAGCCGGTAGCCGCAATCGCGACCGGCGTCCTTGACGAATGCCGCCAGCCCTTTCGCGGTTTCGTCGGAAATCTTGCTGTCGCCCTTTTTGAACAGGACGCGGTACGAGTTCCACTGGGTGCACTTCGGCCCGACGTCGCGCTCCTGGGCGGCGGCTGTGAAAAATGCGGTACTGACGGGAATGATGAAAAGGCCCAGGACAAGGCCGACAATACTTTTCATTTCTTTGGCGCCTTTCCACACTGACCCGATCTGTTCTTATCGCACTTCGCACTCTTGATTCGCACCCATGAAAGGTCACGTTCGCGCGATTGGCGGGCTCCCGCCCTTCAGTCCCAGACGAGCAGCAATTTGCGCCAAAAGGCGTTGGACGGCATCGGCTTCGAACCGCGCGGCAGTTTGATGGCCAGATAGATGGTCAGCCATTTGCGGTCGATCTCCCGGACGGAAACCTTCAAATCGTGCAACTCGAAAGGTTTCGAAATCCGCGTCCATCCGGAGAATGCCAGCGCGCCGACCGGCGTGTCGTTTTTCCAGCCCAGTTTTTCTTCCGGCCGGCCCAGCGCCATGGCGAATTCGAACGGCGAGGCATCCTCGTGGGCGATCTCCACCGTAGCGATGACACTGCGGGCAAAGGTCGGGAAAGTCGAATTGAGGGCGGCGACAACCGGGCCATGGATGCTCGGCCGCAAAAAGATACCGCCATTGTCCCCGGCGACCAGCAATGCCGGCAACTCGGACGGATAGTTCGTTACAAGCGCTGCGCGCTTCAGCTCCTCGCCGGTCAGCCGCCGCATGCGTTGACGTTCTTGCGGCGCGTTGAGACGCGGGTGCTTCCCGCCGGTCGAAACCACATTTCGGACCTGAATGCTTGAAAAGCCCCCGAGCACCCGAGCGTCCGGCCGATTGCCGCCGCATCTGACGGCGAGCAGCAGGTCGCGTCTGCCGGGAGCAGGCGAGTGGACGCCCGTTGCGATCTCGCGTGGTTCATGCGGGCGGCTGACATCGGCCCAACCGTTCCCGTCGCCATCCTCGAGGAGCCGGGCGAGCTGGTCAAAGGTCTGGTTTTCCGCGTCCACGATCGCGATCTGGAACTGCGCCGGTGCGGTCAGTGCCTCATCGAGATAGACCCAGCAGCTGGCGCTGATCGTCCCCGCCGGACAGACGCCCTTCAGCAGCGCCATTGAGACGGTGCCGGCAGTGGCCTGCACAAACAGCTGGTCCGGCGACTGCTCGACATAGCTCAAGAGATCCGCATCGGCAGCCGGATGCGAGCCAACATAGGCGCGGCGCAGGGCTTCGACCGGGAGGTAGCGCTCGCTGTAGAGCGAGGAATGGAGTTCCGGCACTGTTTCTTCAGCGGCGGCGTTGAGCAGTTCGACGACGCCCAGCGTGAAGTCGGACCGTCCGGCGTGAGCGAGCAGCGAAATAGCCGTGTCGGCCCTGCCTTCTCGCGCCGCAATCTCGGCCAGCAACTGCACTGCGTCCGCGGAGTTGGGGGAGGCTGCGCTCAGCCGCAGATACCGTTCGTCCTTGACGCGCAGTTCAAGATTCCAGAGGTTGAGGTCCTTCTCATGATCGGCAGTGTTCGAGCTGATGCCGAGCTGTACGAACATGTCGGTGTGCGCGAACTTGTGCTTTCGAAACACATCGATGATAGGACGGCGATTCCTCAGCCACTCGGCATTGCGGTTCATGCCGGCCGGCGAAGACCGGTACCAGTACAGCGGCTCCGGCACGGTGACGATTTCCAGACCCGCGAGATCGGCGCGCAGGAAGAATTCCCAATCGCTCGCCGAAAAGCCGCGCTCCTCGTTGAGGTAGCCAACCTTGTCGAACACCTCGCGCCGGAACATTGCGTTGGCGTCGCCATACGGATTGGTAATCAGCGCGATGTCCGGCGGACCGCCGACCGGAAAGTAGAGCATATAGCCGCTCTTGGTGTCCGGCGGCACGAAAGGCTCGTTGAGCCATTTGGCGAAAGTCGTGCAGATATCGGCGCCGGACTTTTGCATGCCGGCCACAAACGTGCTGACGGCGTTGGGGAAGAGAGCGTTGTCGTCGTCCAGGAACAGGATAAAGGACCCCTTGGCGGCGCGAATACCGGTGTTGCGCGCTTTGCCGAGGAAGCCGTTCTTCTGCCGGATGATCCGCCAGCCGCGCTGCTCGAACTCGGGCTCGATGTCATTGAGCAGCCGAATTGCATCCGGATCCGTGCTGCCGTCATCGACGACGATCAGTTCGATATTGGGGTAGTCCTGGCGCCGGACCGAGGCAATCGCCTGCGGCAACAGCCGCGCCCGATTGTAGTGCGCCGTGATGATGGATACCAGCGGCGGTCGGCTGCGGTTCCGGCTTGGGCCGTCGGCTCTGGCCGGATGCCGGCACAATTTGACGTGCAGTTTGCTCCAGGCCTTCTCGCGCGCTTCCCGGTCAAGCAACGGTTTTGCCGGACCGAACGAGCGGCTCTCGAGCACGGATTGGATCTTGGCCGCGATCGCGGAGGGGGATGCCTCCACCATGACCGCCTCGGCGGACTCCGGCTGAAGCAGCCCGCGCATGCTGCCGACGTCCGTCGTGACGAACGGGATCTTCTCGTCAAGGCACGTCACCACATCCAGCGGGAGCTGCGCGGCCGAGTGCGTTATTGCCACCAGCGCATGGGTTTGCCGCAGGTAACGAAAGATCTCGGGCTCGTCCCGGATGGGCAGCAGTTTCAGCTTGAAG
>NZ_RZST01000373.1:0-5265 GCF_003997575.1 Mesorhizobium sp. M1A.F.Ca.IN.022.07.1.1 | reverse complement strand
GGCGCCATTGTCCCGACGATTGTGCAGAATGAAAGGCTAATGCACGGAAATACGATGCTTGTCGCGCAAAAGCGTGAGAACGAGAACGAAAATCCGCTCGCCCTGCTCGCTGGCTTCAGAACGAAAAAGGGGCCCCGAAGGCCCCTTGAATTCATTCGCTGAAAACCTGGCCTTATGCGGCCGCGGCTTCCTCTTCGCCGCCTTCGGCCTCGAGACGCGCGCGGTCGGCGGCGCCCTTGGCCGAGGTGTCGCGGTCGACGAACTCGATGACCGCCATGGCGGCATTGTCGCCGTGGCGGAAGCCCGCCTTCATGATGCGCAGGTAGCCGCCGTTGCGGCTGGCGTAGCGCGGTGCGATGGTTTCGAACAGGCGCTTGACGACGCCTTCATTGCCGATCTGCGCGATCACCTGGCGGCGGGCGTGCAGGTCGCCGCGCTTGCCGAGCGTCACCAGCTTCTCGACGATCGGACGCAGGTCCTTCGCCTTCGGCAGGGTGGTGACGATCTGCTCGTGCTCGATCAGAGACACGGCGAGGTTGGCGAACATCGACTTGCGGTGGCTTACGCTGCGGGCGAAGCGACGGCCTTTGAAACCGTGGCGCATGGCTCTTTTCCTTCTTTAGTTGTTCAAGAGGCCACGGCCTCTGATGGTTTTCCGCATGACCGTCGGATCGAGCGGCTCGCGCCGCCGATCCTTGGAATTCATGCTCAATACTGATCCTCGTAACGCTTGGCGAGGTCTTCGATGTTTTCCGGCGGCCAGTCCGGCACTTCCATGCCGAGGTGCAGACCCATCGCCGCCAGCACTTCCTTGATCTCGTTCAGCGACTTGCGGCCGAAATTCGGAGTGCGCAGCATCTCGGCTTCGGTCTTCTGGATCAGGTCGCCGATATAGACGATGTTGTCGTTCTTCAGGCAGTTGGCCGAACGCACCGAAAGCTCGAGCTCGTCGACCTTCTTGAGCAGCGCCGGGTTGAAGGCCAGCTCGGTGACGGCCTCGGTGGCGACTTCCTTCTGCGGCTCGTCGAAGTTGACGAACAGGCTGAGCTGGTCCTGCAGGATGCGGGCCGCGAAAGCCACGGCGTCCTCGCCCGAGATCGAACCGTCGGTCTCGATGGTCATGGTCAGCTTGTCATAGTCGAGAACCTGGCCCTCGCGGGTGTTCTCGACCTTGTAGGAGACCTTCTTGACCGGCGAGTAGAGGCTGTCGACCGGGATCAAGCCGATCGGCGCGTCCTCGGCGCGGTTGCGCTCAGCCGGCACATAGCCCTTGCCGGTGTCGACGGTGAATTCCATGCGGATCTCCGCGCCCTCGTCCAGCGTGCAGATCACGTGGTCGGGGTTGAGTATCTCGACGTCGCCGACGGTCTGGATGTCACCGGCAAGCACGGCGCCCGGGCCCTGCTTGCGCACGACCATGCGCTTGGGACCATCGCCTTCCATGCGGATGGCGATTTCCTTGATGTTGAGCACGATGTCGGTCACGTCCTCGCGCACGCCGGCGATGGAGGAGAACTCATGCAGCACGCCGTCGATCTGCACGGCGGTGACGGCCGCACCGCGCAGCGAAGACAGAAGCACGCGCCGCAGCGCGTTGCCGAGCGTGAGGCCGAAGCCACGCTCGAGCGGCTCGGCCACAAGCGTGGTCAGCGTCTTCTTCTTCGACGAGAACTCGATCTTGTTCGGCTTGATCAGTTCCTGCCAGTTTTTCTGGATCATGGTGTCTTCCTTCCTTTGACCCGCCACCATCCAATCGTGGCGGGCAGCCTGGAATTGCCGCGGAGGAGCGCCCTGGCGCTCACGCGGCGTTCAAAAATATTAGACGCGGCGCTTCTTGCGCGGGCGGCAGCCATTGTGCGGGATCGGCGTCACATCGCGGATCGAGGTGATGGTGAAGCCGGCCGCCTGCAGGGCGCGCAGCGCCGATTCACGGCCGGAGCCGGGTCCGCAGACCTCGACCTCGAGCATGCGCATGCCGTGTTCCTGTGCCTTCTTGGCGACGTCCTCGGCGGCCATCTGGGCGGCGAACGGGGTCGACTTGCGCGAACCCTTGAAGCCCTGGGCGCCGGCGGACGACCAGGCGATCGAATTGCCCTGCGCGTCGGTGATGGTGATCATCGTGTTGTTGAAGGTCGAATTGACGTGGGCAACGCCCGACGAGATGTTCTTGCGTTCGCGACGGCGAACACGAGCGGCTTCCTTGGCCATGGTAGTCCTTTCAGTTGATCTCTACACCGCCGTAACGCCAGCGGCTCCACCTTCGTAAGGGAGTAGGGGAATAGGGCAGTAAGGGAGTGGGGAAATGAACGATCCGATTTCGGACTATTTACTCCCCTACCCCCTTATTCCCCTAATTACTTCTTCTTGCCGGCGATCGCCTTGGCCGGGCCCTTGCGGGTGCGCGCATTGGTATGCGTGCGCTGGCCGCGGACCGGCAGCGAGCGGCGGTGACGCAGGCCGCGGTAGCAGCCGAGGTCCATCAGCCGCTTGATGTTCATCGAGACCTCGCGGCGCAGGTCGCCTTCGACCTGGTAGTCGCGGTCGATCGTCTCGCGGATCTGCAGCACTTCCGCGTCGGTCAACTGGTTGACGCGGCGGTCTGCCGGGATGCCGACCTTGTCGACGATCTCCTGGGCAAACTTCTTGCCGATGCCGTGAATGTACTGAAGCGCAATGACGACGCGCTTGTTGGTCGGAATGTTGACGCCGGCTATACGAGCCATGTTCTTTCATCTCCATTTGGGCCGGCCATCCTTCAAAAAGGCAGGCCCGGCGCTATCTAAGTTGCCCCGCGTCCGGTGGAGGCCGGCCCTTGCGGGAGTTTCCTGGTTCAAAACAGATGCCCTGCCCTTGCGGGCAAGCAAAGTCCATGCCTGATAGGAAGACGGGCCGCCATACCCCAATGGCTTCTTCCAGTCAAGCGCAATCTTTGCTTGTCGGAGCGGCCTAGCTCACCGCCGCCGTGAGCACCTTCTCGATCTCCGCGGTCACCGCGTCGATGCTGGCCATGCCGTCAACGCTCTTCAGCCTGCCTTTGGCATAGTAGTAGCCGGTCAGCGGCGCCGTCTTCTTGTAATATTCTCGCAGGCGCTCCTCGAACACCGCCGGGTTGTCGTCCTTGCGCACCGGCTGGCCGGCCGCCTTGGCATCCTCGGCCCGCTTGACGATGCGCCCGACCAGCGCCTTGTCGTCGACGACGAGCTCGATGACGCTGTCGAGCGCGATGTTGCGCTCGGCGAGCATGGCTTCGACGGCATCGGCCTGCACCAGCGTGCGCGGATAACCGTCGAGGATGAAGCCCCTGGCGCAGTCGGGCTGGTCGATCCGCTCGGCAACGATCGCATTGACGATCGCGTCCGATACCAGCTCGCCGGCATCCATAACCGCCTTGGCCCGCTTGCCGACTTCGGTTCCGGCCTGGACGGCGGCACGCAGCATGTCTCCCGTCGAAAGCTGGGGTATGCCGTGTTTTTCTACCAGTCTCTGTGCTTGCGTCCCCTTGCCCGCTCCTGGCGGCCCAAGCAATATCAGCCTCATCTGCTCCTCTTACCCCCGCGCAACTTCGACTTCTTGATCAGGCCCTCATACTGGTGCGCGATCAGGTGACCCTGAATCTGCGCCACCGTGTCGAGCGTGACACTGACCACGATCAGAAGCGATGTGCCACCGAGATAGAAAGGTACGCCAGTCGCTGAAATCAGGAACTCAGGCAGCAGACACACCAGCACCAGGTAGATGGCGCCGATGACGGTGATCCGCGTCAGAACATAGTCGATATATTCGGCGGTGCGCTCGCCCGGACGATAGCCCGGGATGAAGCCGGAATGCTTCTTGAGCTGGTCGGCCGTGTCCTTCGGGTTGAAGACGATTGCCGTATAGAAGAAGGCGAAGAAAATGATCATCGCCGCATAGAACGCCATATAGAGCGGCTGGCCGTGGCCCAGCGCCGCAAGAACCGTGCTCGCCCAGGCAGGCAGGTTGGTGGTCTGCGAGAAGCCGGCAACCGTTGCCGGGAGAAGCAGCAGCGAGGAGGCGAAGATCGGCGGGATGACGCCCGAGGTGTTGAGCTTCAGCGGCAGATGCGAGGTGTCGCCCTGGAACATCCGGTTGCCGACCTGCCGCTTCGGATACTGGATGAGCAGGCGGCGCTGGGCGCGCTCGAAGAAGACGATGACGCCGATGACGGCGACGGCGAGCACGATGATCGCGAGAATCAGGCTCGTGGACAGCGCGCCGGTGCGGCCGAGTTCCAGCGTGCCTGAAATGGCGTGCGGCAGGCCGGCGACGATGCCCGAGAAGATCATCAGCGAAATGCCGTTGCCGATGCCGCGCGCGGTGATCTGCTCGCCGAGCCACATGAGGAACATGGTCCCGCCGACAAGCGTGACGACGGTCGAGATGCGGAAGAACATGCCGGGATCGGTGACGATACCGTTGCCGCCCTCCAGCCCGACCGAAATGCCGTAGGCCTGCACCAAGGCCAGCAGCACGGTGCCGTAGCGCGTGTACTGGTTGATGATCTTGCGGCCCTGCTCGCCTTCCTTCTTCAGCGCTTCCAGCGACGGGATGACCGAGGTCATCAGCTGCATGATGATGGAGGCGGAGATGTAGGGCATGATGCCGAGCGCGAAGATCGCCATGCGCTGCACGGCGCCGCCGGCAAACATGTTGAACATGCCGAGCACGCCCTTGCTCTGCGAGGAGAAGGCCTGCGCGAAAGCGTCGGGATTGATCCCGGGAAGCGGGATGTAGGTACCGAGGCGGTAGACGAGCAGCGCGCCGACGGTAAACCAGATCCGCTTCTTCAGATCCTCGGCCTTGGCGAAGGCCGCAAAATTCAGATTGGAGGCTAGTTGTTCAGCAGCCGAAGCCATGCCTGATTTTCTCCGCTAGAGCATGATGCCGAAAAGTGTGAAGCGGTTTTCGGAAGACATCATGCTCTACTTCATTGATTATGCTCTACTTCATTGATTTCTATGTCGCGCTCGATGCCCGCAGCTCAGGCGGCGCGTGTCACCGAAGCTCACGAGATAAGCTCCGGACCGTCAACATGCAAGCGGCCGCGTTGACGCGGCCGCCTAATTGATCAAGATCAAAGCGCGGACGGGCGGCAAAAATGAAACCATCCCCGCCGGCCACGCTTCAAATCGCCGTTACTCGGCGGCGGCCGCTTCCGGCAGCTTCACCGAACCGCCGGCCTTCTCGATCTTCTCGATCGCAGCTTTGGAGGCGCCGGCGACGTCGAAGCTGAGCTTGGCCTTGAGC
>NZ_RZST01000372.1:0-5298 GCF_003997575.1 Mesorhizobium sp. M1A.F.Ca.IN.022.07.1.1 | reverse complement strand
CCTGGGCCGAATAGCGCCAGTTTCGCGGCCCATAGGCTTCATGGAGGGCGAGCACGTTGTCGGCCTCTTTCGCCTGCGCTGCGACGGCTCGCGCCGTCGCAGCCTGCCGCCGTCGCTCGGCCTCGTCGGCCGGATAGCGATACTTGACGTAGAAATAGGTATTCTGGCCCACCTCCACCGTTCCATCCCTTACCGTCAGCTCCATCTGGTAGCTGCGGGTTGAGCCGTCCCGACGGGTGGTTACGACGGAAATGTTGGTGACCGGCTGATTTTCCCGGGGTTTGAGAAACAGGATGTTGCCGGCCGGCGCGACCTCCCAGGCGACGCTGTTGCCGAGCGCGACATGGGCGATCTCCTCATCGGACGAGAATTCCACCTGCACCGAGGAGCGCAGCGAGCCGACGATGCGGGTGATGTTGTAGGGCTGATAGTCGACAAAGCGCACACGGCTGTCCTGCGATGCGCCGCGTGGAATTTCGAGGGCAAGCGCGGTAGAGGCGGAGGCCGCCAGCAGGAGAGTGGCGATTGCGATTGTGCGCATCAGTTGATGGCCTCCGGATCGGCCCGGTATTCGCTGACCACGAAGCCGAGAGGGTTCACCAGCCGATCCGTCGACGACATCGGCGCATTCGCGTAGGAAAAGGTTAGCGTCGCAACCCAATGGGTTGTCCGAACCTCCTCGCCGCGAGTAATCGTGCGCATGTAGCGGACGGACACGACATTCGGGTTGATCAGCGAGATCGACGCGATGCTGATGCGCACCGTGGCGCCGCGCCCGTAGGTATTCTGCGGCGAATCCGGGTTGCTGCCACGATAGTATGTGGAAAATCGCGTCTGCTCGGGCTGTGTCGACAGCAAGGCGACGGTGCGATAATTCTCCTCCGCCTCGCTCCAGACGTAGCCTTCCCGCGCACGCACATATTTGGCGGCGAAGTATTTGGTGACGGCTTCGTCATAGGTGCCCGCCGTCGACGTTAGCGCCGAGACGACATCGACGATGCCTGTCGAATTGTCCACCCGTACGACAAACGGCTCCACCGTCTTCAGCGGGGTCAAGGCGGCGACGGCGAAGATCGAAACGCCGGCAAGGACGCCAGCCACGATTGCCACCGACCAGGCGATGCGCGCCGAGCGCTCGACCTGAACCATGCGGTCTTGATCGAAACGTCGCGCCTTCTCGAAGTATGTTTTGAGTTCGTCCCCTAAGACCATGTTCACGCCCCGCAAGGACGATTGGAAGCAGTGATGTCAAAATGGGCGAAGGCGGGTTCTTCCCTGCCCTTTTCGGCATAGGCTGCGGGCGCCGGTTGGGAGATCGCCGGTTGTGCATCCGAATGCTTCTCAGTGAGGTTCCTATTGTCCTGCCATTCCCACATCGAGCGATTGAGCGGCCGGCGTGAATAGCCGTCGCATTTGGGAAGCGGGTAGGACAGCGATGCGCAGCCGCTTACGATTGCCGCCATGCAAACCAGTGGCAAAATTCGGATCATTCCGGAATGGCCCTTTTTCTTGTTGGTGCGAAAAGCGTCATGAGCCGGCGCGTTTCGAGGTGAAGGTCCGGCCGGCCGCGCGGAAACCGCGGCCGCCGGCACGGACGATATGGGATGCCGTCCAGGCGAGCGTGCTTTCGTGGGCGTCACGCGCCGCTCCGTAGCCGTAGGTCAACGACGCCCCGCCGGCGGCGAGCGCGGAAGCGATGTTGGGAAGCTGGTAGAAGACATAGAGGGCGGCGAGGCAGATGGCGCAAAGCGCGATCGGCCGCATCAGCACATCGCTGTATCCCTCGATCGCCGTGAAGGTGCTGTCGATGCAGGTGATTAGCAGGGAACCAACGGCGACGACCAGGACCTGCAGGATCACGAAGTTCACGAGCTGCCCGATCCAGGCCTCGGTGAAGCGCCGGGTTGCCTGGAACATGGCAAGCGCCACGAAGATAGGGCCGATCGCCAGCACGATGGCGAGTGCCAGCCGAGCGTAGAGCGAGACGATATAGCCGATCGCAGCGACGATGAAGCTCGCGCCGATCACCATCATGCCGCCGACGCCCGTGACGATATCGACGGGCCAGGAGGCGCGGGACCAGATATCGGTGGCGGAAGCCTGCCCCTTGTCGAGCAGGCTGTCGAAGGTGGAAGCGCTCGGCGCCGTGCCAGTGTTCAGAGCCTGGGAGATTTCGCGCGGGAGTACGTCGAAGAAGATGTTCGTGACATAGGTCTGATATTCGCCGGCGTTCTTCACCAGCATCACGATGATGGCGAGCTTGATCGCCCGGTAAGCGAAATCCAGGATCGGTTCCTGCACCGAACCGCGAAGGACGAGATAACCGTAGAGCACGATGTAAAGGGTGACTGCCGCCGTGAGGGGCCCCGAAACCCATTCGGAGATGTTCGAGGTGCCATCGGAGATGAAGCTCTCCAAGGGCGCTTTGAACTGCTCGTCGACGAAGGCGAACACCTCATACATGCTCAACCTCCCGAGGACCGCCGCATGCGATCGAGCCGCATCTTGCCGTCCGCCGCTTCGGCGTTCCTGCAGTTCGTCGTGTCGCTGAACTCGCCAGGATTGTTGCGGCACTTCGCGATGACGCCGGAAAGCAGCGCTTCGTCAGCTACCAGTTCCTCGACCGTGTAGGTTCTTTCGGCTTGCTCCGAGCAGGCCGCCAGACCAGCTATCGCCATCAGGAGGAGCAGTCTCCTCATTGCAGCGCCGCCTTGATCGCGTCCATGCGCTGGCGCCAGTCTTCGGCCTTGCGCTGCTCGTCGACTTGGGCTTGCGCCTGTTGCACCATTCGCAGGCCTTCCATGCGCAGCACATCGGTCTGGAGGAAAGCCGTTTCGGCCTGCAGTCGCGCCTGAAGGTCGGCGATATCCTTGGCGTCGCCCGCCGTCGATATCTTCTCGCGCAGCTGGTCGATGCCGTCGATGCGCTTGGTTGCGGCGTCGTAGATCTGCTGGCCGAGGCTCATCTGGCCGGCATTCTGGTTCTGGATCCGGGAGAGCTCTTTCGCGTAGAAGTCGTCGGCGCTGGTTCGATAAGTCGAGTTGCGTTCTAGGAATTTGGAGGCTGAGTCACCGAACACGCCGGCGCCATCGCCCTTGAACAATCCCTCGATGGCGTTGAAGTCGGCCGGCAAGGCTTTTCGGATTGAAGGATCGTTGAGGATGCTTGCGACATCCGCCATATCGGTGAGCTTGTTGAGCGAGCCGTAGAGCTGCTGCGCCTGTTCAATCTGCTGATGCAGCGCATCGAGTTGCGACTTGAGCTGCGCGATGCTCTCGATCTGCTTGGCGATCGCCGTCTGGTCGATCACCGGAATCCCCTGCCCCGCCGCACCGTTGGCGGACAGGAAAAGCGCCACGGCAATCGCCGCGCCCTGAAGTCGGTAGGAAGCCATCAGCCCGCATTCCTTCTTTGGTGGAAAATGGGAAGCCAATCCCCGCCCTGGTTGCCGACCTCCGCGCGGATCGCTTCGGCGAGCTCGACATTAGCCGTGCGGCCGGAAAGGATGGCGAGCTCGTCATCGAAGCCCCTGAGATTCAGCTCGGCGACGACGCTGTTGTGACCCTGCTTCAGCACGAACCGCCGGCTTTCGACCGAGAGTTCGCGAGCGATCAGTTCGTACTCGCGCTCCGTCAGCTTGAAGCCCTCGACATAGTCGGCATGATTGCCGCGGGCGTTCGGCAGGAAGATCTGCGTCGGGCATTGCTCGATGATGGTGTGCGCGATCGGCGAAACGAGCGCATCGCGCGGGCTTTGCGTGGCAAAGAGCATCAGGCCGTTTTGCTTGCGGATCGTCTTCAGCTTGTTCTGTGCGAGATCCCTGAATCCCTCGTCCTGCAGCGCCTTCCAGAACTCGTCGATGACGATGATGATCCGCCTGCCGTCGATCAGCTGCTCGACGCGGTGGAAGAGATAGGCCATCAGCGGCGTGCGGATTTCTTCATTGTCGAGAAAGTCGGTCATGTCGTAGCCGACGAATCTGCCGCCGGCGCCGAAAGCGCCGAAGCCGATATCCTCGATCACATTGTCAAACACCCAACCAAGGGGCCCTCCCCTCTCCCACCGGCGCAGCCTGGCCGCGATCCCCTCCGGGTCGGTGTTGTTGAGGAAGGTTCTGAGCGCGCCGATCGTGCGGCGCTCGACCGGCAGGTCGGCAAGGCCGTCGATGGCGGAAGCAATGTCGCGAAGCTCGGTCACGGTCAGTTCCCGTGTTGTCGAGCCGACAAGCTTGCCGACCCAGCGCGTCAGGAACACCTTGTTCTGAGGCGTCAGCTCGAGCGCCTTGAGCGGTGCGCAACCGGTCGGAACACCATTCTTGAGGGGCAGATAGGCGCCGCCGGCGGCGCGCACGTAGAGATCGGCGCCCCTGTCCTTGTCAAAGAACACCACATGTGGATCGTGCTTCTCGAGCTGCGAAAGCATGAAGTTCAAGAGCACGGTCTTGCCCGCGCCGGACGGCCCGCAAACAAAGGTGTTGCCGAGATCGCCATAGTGAAAATTGAAGTAGTATGGCGACCCTGACGCCGTCTTGAGCAGGGCAACGGCCGGCCCCCACTCGTTGCCGTCCTTTTGGCCGATCGGATAGGAGTGGAAGGGAGACAAGGCTGCAAAGTTCCGTGACGTGATCGCGCCGGACCGCGCGCGATAGCGGAAGTTGCCAGGCAGCTGCGCCCACCAGGCAGCCTCGAGACCAAGATCTTCGCGCGCGACGACCGCGCCGCCGCTGGTCAGGCTGGCGCGCGCCTTGGCGAGATTGTCGGTCAGTTCCTTCACCGAGGAAGCGAAGACGGAAAGCGTCAGATGGTGCTCGCCGAGCACGAACCGATTGGACTCCAGGTCGTCCATCGCCTCGTCCAGCTCATCGATCTGCGAGGCCGCCTTGTCGCCGCTGCTGACCATCTGGTTCTGCTTGCGGCCCATGATGACGCGGGCGTCCGCCTTCGAGGCGAAGGA
This sequence comes from Mesorhizobium sp. M1A.F.Ca.IN.022.07.1.1, assembly GCF_003997575.1. Lineage (NCBI taxonomy): Bacteria > Pseudomonadati > Pseudomonadota > Alphaproteobacteria > Hyphomicrobiales > Phyllobacteriaceae > Mesorhizobium > Mesorhizobium sp. M1A.F.Ca.IN.022.07.1.1. The sequence goes on along the minus strand of NZ_RZST01000372.1, from coordinate 345 downwards.
AAAGGACTGCGTGAGGATAAGTTCGAAGGGGCTGGTGAGTGCGCCGTCGAGCATGCCGGTCCTGGTGCGGGCCGGATATTCCTTGAAACTCAGCATGCCGGCATAGCGGCTTGCGGCCTCGTGCCGGATCTCGATCGTCTCGCGGCCGACGATGACCCGGTCGGAGTAGATCGCCGACGCGACGCGCCCTTCGGTCAGCGGTATTGGTTCCCGCCGACCGCCGACGATCTGGTGCAGCACCTCGCTCGGTTCGGAAAACAGCAACCCACCATGTTCGTAAAGCGACAGCGGGCGGGGCTCGAAGCGCTTCAAAGCCGCCATGACATCGGCGACCTTGTCGTGAAG
>NZ_RZST01000371.1:0-5348 GCF_003997575.1 Mesorhizobium sp. M1A.F.Ca.IN.022.07.1.1 | reverse complement strand
ATCTCAGCGTCCGCGCCCTGCTGGCAGTGCTGGTGCTTGCGCCTTTCGGTGTCGCCGCCTACTGGGCGACCATCTATCCGCCGCTGCGCGACATTTCGACCGACGTCGACGACCCGCCGGCGCTCGACACCAGCGACCGGACAAGCGACATGAACGCGCTGTCACCGCCGACGCCCGGCGAGCAGAGCCTGCAGGCGGAAGCATATCCGCTGGTTAGCGGGCGGAGCTACAACCTGCCCTTCGAAACCGTGGTCGATGCTGTCGAGACCGTGCTCGACCGGCGGGACTGGCAGCTGACCGCGCCCTATCCCGACATCAACGGCCAGAGCGAGGCGACGATCACCGCGGTCGCCAGGGGCTTGGTGCTCGGCCTGCCGGCAGATGTGGCCATCCGCGTCGCCGACGACGGCGATTCGGTCGTCGTCGACATGCGTTCGGCCTCGCGCTACGGGCGTCATGACTTGGGCGACAATGCCGACCGTATCACCGATTTCCTCGCCGAGCTCGATCAGGAGGTCGCCGGCCAGGTCGGCGCGGCGCCGGCCGAGTGAGTCAACCGGCAGGCCTGAAAATCCCGTCGATCGCCGGGTCGCCTTCGCTGGCGACGAGACCGCGGGCCACCAGGTCCTCGAGATGCGCGAGAACCGAAAGGCCGGCTGCTCCGTGCAGCCGCGGGTCGGTGTCGCGATAGATCGCCGCGACCATCTCCTTGATGGTTCGGTCGCCGCTCAGGATGCGTTCCAGGATCGCCTGCTCGCGCATCTTGCGATGCGACTTCAGCCCGCGCATGAAGCTGCGCGGCGCGGTCACCGGTCCGCCATGGCCGGGCAACAGCAGGCGGTCGTCGCGCTCGATCAGCCGGTCGAGCGATTTCATATAGTCGGCCATCGCCCCGTCGGGCGGCGCCACGATGGATGTGGCCCAGGCCATGACATGGTCGGCCGAAAACAGGATGCCTGTCCCCTCCAGCGCAAAGGCCGCGTGGTTGGCGGTATGCCCTGGCGTCAGCACGGTGCGGATCGCCCAGCCGTCGCCATGGGTAAGGCTGCCGTCCGCCAGCGCAATGTCGGGCACGAAGCCCAAATCGGCACTGGCATCCAGCGGATTGATCTCGCCGATGCGCAGCCGCCGCGCCGGCCGATGCGGGCCCTCGGCGAGCACGGGAGCGCCCGTGCGTTCTTTCAGCCGCGCCGCGAGCCGCGAATGATCGCGGTGGGTATGGCTGACGAAGATATGGCTGACCGGCCTGCCGCCTATTGCCGTGAGCAGCGTTCCGAGATGCTCATCGTCGTCCGGACCTGGATCGATCACCGCCAGCGTGTCGCGGCCGACGAGGTAGCTGTTGGTGCCGTGGAAGGTGAACGGGCTCGGGTTCCTGGCCGTGACGCGCTGGACGTCCGGAGCGACCGTGACCGCCTGGCCATAGGCAGGATCGAAGCGTGCGTCGAATTCAAGTGTCATGCCGGGTCCTGCTGCTCGCGGCAAAATGATTGCCGCATCCTGCCGAAGCCAATATAGGAAAATCAATGCATGTCGCCCAAAACTGCGCAGCAGTCTTGGGAGAACGACACGCATCAGGACGAAATCTTGAAGCGCGCCGCCTGAACTCGTTTCTCCGCGACGCGCCTCAAACACAGCAAATCAGCCACGATGGGGAAGACCATGGCAACTGCAACCACGATGCGCCCGCTCGTTTCTCTCGCTCTGCCCGACCAGGGCGCGGCCCGGCTTGCCAGCCAGCTCTTTCTGGCGCTTGCAGGAACCCTCCTGCTCACCCTGTCGGCGAAGACGAAAGTGGTGTTGGGTCCGGTCGACATCTCGCTGCAGACGCTTGCGGTGCTGCTGATCGCCTCGGCCTTCGGCATGCGTCTTGCCGTCGCGACGCTCCTTCTCTACCTCGCCGAGGGCGCTTTTGGTTTGCCGGTGTTCCAGGGCACGCCGGAAAAGGGCCTCGGCATCGCTTATATGATGGGCTCCACCGGCGGCTACCTTGCCGGCTTCGTGGTGATGGCGGCGATCGCCGGCTGGGCCGCCGACCGCGGCTGGGACCGCCACCCCTTCAAGCTGTTCGGCGCCATGCTTGCCGCCGAGATCGTCATGATGACGATGGGCTTTGCCTGGCTGGCGGCGCTCATCGGACCGGAAAAGTCCTGGCAGTTCGGCGTCGCGCCGTTCATCGCCGGCGACCTGATCAAGGTGGCGCTGGCCGCGAGCCTCGTGCCTGCGGTCTGGGCGCTGCTCAAGCGCTCCTGATCGCGACCAAATGACAAAGGGCCGGTGGGCGCTTGGCGCCGGCCCCTTTTGCGGCACAGCCGGATTCGCTCGAAATCGCCGCATGCCGGATGTAGAAAGCAGTGAAATAGCGTCGGGAAGAAATCAAGCCGACAATTGACAAGCCAGTGCCCGAAACATAAGCACGGGCAACTTGGCGTCGAGGCGGGGGCCGCGATAGTTCAAGGAGAGCTTGTTGAAAGGAATTATCCTTGCCGGCGGCAGCGGAACACGCCTCTATCCCCTAACATTAGCGGTTTCTAAGCAAATACTGCCGATCTACGACAAGCCCATGATCTACTACCCGCTGAGCGTGCTGATGCTAGCGGGAATCCGCCAGATTCTGGTCATATCAACTCCGCGTGACTTGCCGGTCTTTCAGGCTTTGCTGGGCGACGGTTCCGAATTCGGTGTGGAGCTTTCCTATGCCGAGCAGCCTCAGCCGAATGGTCTAGCCGAGGCTTTCATCATCGGCCGCGACTTCATCGGCAGGGACAGTGTGTCGATGATCCTCGGCGACAACATCTATTTTGGCGGCGGCCTGTCGCAACTCTGCCGCGAGGCAGCGACGCGCGATGGCGGCGCCTCGGTCTTCGCCTACTATGTCGACGATCCGGAGCGTTATGGCGTGGTCTCCTTCGACAAGGTCACCGGCAAGGCCTTGACGATCGAGGAGAAGCCGCAAAAGCCGAAGTCCAACTGGGCCGTGACCGGTCTATATTTCTACGACAATGATGTCGTCGACATTGCCTCCACGATCCGCCCTTCGGCGCGCGGCGAGCTCGAGATCACGGCGATCAACAATGTCTATCTCGAGCGTGGTGAATTGCATGTCCGCCGCCTCGGAAGGGGTTACGCCTGGCTGGACACCGGCACGCATGACAGCCTGCTCGAAGCAGCGTCTTTCGTGCGCACCATCGAGCATCGCCAAGGCATCAAGATCGCCTGCCCGGAGGAGATAGCGCTGGAGCAGGGTTGGCTCGACGCTGAAAAGGTTCTGGAGCGCGCCGCGCGGCTGGGCAAGAATGAATACGCTGCCTATCTGCGCAAGCGGGCCGCCGACCTGACGGAGGAACGGTTTGCTTGAGGTCAGGCCGCTTGGCCTCGACGGCGTGCTGGAGATCGTGCCCAAGCGGCACGGCGACGCGCGCGGTTTTTTCAGCGAGACCTGGAATGCCGGGCGTTTCGCCGAGGCCGGCATCGATCTCGCCTTCGTGCAGGACAACCACTCCTATTCCGCGGCCGCCGGCGTGCTGCGCGGACTGCACTACCAGTTGCTGCCGCGCGCCCAGGATAAGCTGCTGCGCGTGATAAGCGGCAGCGTCTTCGATGTCGCGGTCGACATCCGCCGTTCCTCGGCGACGTTCGGCAAGTGGGTGGCGCTGGAAATATCGGCTGAGAAGGGCAACCAGATCCTGGTGCCGAAAGGGTTTGCGCACGGCTTCGTCACGCTCGTGCCGCACACGGAGGTGCTGTACAAGGTGACCGATACCTATTCGCCCGGGCATGATCGGTCGATCCGCTTCGACGATCCCGAAATCGGCATCGAATGGCCGGCGATCCCAGGCGGATTCCAGCTTTCGGACAAGGATCGCAAGGCGCCTCTGCTCGCCACGGCGGAGGTGTTTGCGTGAGGAGAGAGGGCGGCATGAATTTCCTGGTCACCGGTGGCGCCGGCTTCATCGGCTCGGCCGTCTGCCGGCATCTGTGCGCCAACCCGGCCCACCGCGTCACCAATCTCGACAAGCTGACCTATGCCGGCAACCTCGCTTCGCTCAGGCTGATCGAGAATGCGCATAATTACCGTTTCGAGCAGGCCGATATCTGCGACGAGCGAGCGGTGCTTGAGATTCTGCGCCGCGACGACATCGACATCGTCATGAACCTCGCCGCCGAGAGCCATGTCGACCGCTCGATCGACGGCCCCGGCGCCTTCATCGAGACCAACATCGTTGGCACCTACCGCATCCTGAACGCCGCGCTCGACTACTGGCGCGGGCTGTCGGGGGAGCGCAAGGCCGGCTTCCGCTTCCATCATGTCTCGACCGACGAGGTGTTCGGCGACTTGCCCTTCGAAGGCGGCATGTTCGTCGAGGAGACGCCCTATGCGCCGTCCTCGCCCTATTCGGCGTCCAAAGCCGCTTCCGACCATCTGGTGCGCGCCTGGCATGAGACCTACGGCCTGCCGGTGGTGCTCTCCAACTGTTCGAACAATTACGGCCCTTACCATTTCCCCGAAAAGCTGATCCCGCTTGTTATCCTCAACGCGCTCGACGAGAAGCCGCTGCCGGTTTACGGCGCCGGCGCCAATGTGCGCGACTGGCTGTTCGTCGAGGACCACGCCCGCGCGCTGGAACTGGTGGCGACGAAAGGGCGGCCGGGCGAGAGCTACAATGTCGGCGGCAATTCCGAGCGCACCAATCTCGGCGTCGTCGAGACGATCTGCGATCTGCTCGACCTGAGGCGCCCGCGCGCCGGCGGCATGAGCTACCGCGACCTGATCACCTTCGTCACCGACCGCCCTGGTCATGACCGCCGCTATGCGATCGACGCCTCCAAGATCGCGCGCGATCTCGGCTGGGCGCCGCGGGAGAATTTCGACAGCGGCCTGGCGAGGACGGTCGATTGGTATCTCGACAACAAATGGTGGTGGGCCCCGATCCGCGAGCAGCGCTACAATGGCGAGCGGCTGGGCCAGGGTCCAATGGGAAACCGCCCGATCGAGAACGGCGCGATGGAAGACGCGGCGATCGAAAACAGCCCGGCCAGCAAGGTCGGAAACGGGCAGGCCCAGACCAGGGAGGGCGCCGCGTGAGGCTTGCCGTCACCGGACGCGAGGGCCAGGTTGCCGCCAGCCTGATAGAGCGGGGCAGCAAGGATGTCGAGGTCGTTCCCGTCGGCCGGCCGGCGCTCGATCTGGCGCGCCCCGAGACGGTGTTTGCGGCGCTGGCAGAGGCAAGGCCCGACATCGTGGTTTCGGCCGCGGCCTATACGAATGTCGACCAGGCCGAGGACGAGAAGGAATTGGCCTTCGCGGTCAACGCCACCGGCGCCGGCAAGGTGGCTCAGGCGGCAGC
>NZ_RZST01000370.1:0-5351 GCF_003997575.1 Mesorhizobium sp. M1A.F.Ca.IN.022.07.1.1 | reverse complement strand
GGCCTGATGGACGAGGCACGCCGCCAGCTCGGCACGTCCGTCGCCATCAGCCTGATCTCGATGCCCGACGCCGTCGGCTTCTACGAGCGCATCGGCATGAAACGCATGCCCGACGCCTTCTGGTTCTCCCGCAAGCGCTGACGCCATTCACCGGCAAGTGATCGCTCGACCTGTCGCAACGCTTGACATGCAACCAGTTGGTTGCATATTAAAGCCATGAGCATGGATGCCGTCTTTCGCGCCTTGGCCGACCCGACCCGCCGGCAATTGCTGGACAGCCTCTATGCCAGGAACGGACAGACGCTGAACGCGCTCTGCGAACGGATGGACATGACGCGCCAGGCGGTGACCAAACACCTGGCAATTCTCGAGGAGGCGAACCTTGTCGCCACCGTTCGCCGCGGCCGCGACAAGGAGCATTACCTCAACCCCGTGCCGATCAACGAGATCGCCGAGCGCTGGATCGGCAAATTCGAGCGCCATCGGCTGGATGCCTTGAGCGACCTGAAGAAACGACTTGAAAGGGAAGAGCCGTGAGCGACAACACTTTCGTCTACGTCACCTACATCCGCACCACGTCCGAAAAGCTTTGGACGGCGCTGACCGATCCGGAGTTCAACCGGCAGTTCTTCCTCTGCTCCTACCAGGAGAGCGACTGGAAGGTGGGTTCGAGCTGGAAGCTGATCTTCCCGGACGGCCGCGTGGCCGACTCGGGCGAGATCCTCGAGATCGATCCGCCCCGGCGTCTGGTCATCAAATGGCGCAACGAATGGCTGCCCGAGGTGAAGGAAGACGGCTACACGCGCTGTACCTTCACCATCGAAAAGGACGGCGAGCTGATGAAGCTTGCCGTCACCCACGAGGCCGACGGCCCGCACCGGCTGATTCCGAACGTGTCCAAGGGCTGGCCGCTGGTGCTGGCGAGCCTCAAGAGCCTGCTGGAGACCGGCAAGGGTTTCGAGCGCCCGCCATCGAAGGTCTGAACCAGGTATTGAACGGCCGCGGAGGAGGTTGGCAATGATACTGCCGCATGGCTGGCCGCGCGCCATGGCGAACACCGAGACGGTCATGGCTTCGGCGGAACTTTCCGCTTCGCCGCAACAAGTCGTCACCGCGCTTCTCACCAGCGACGTCGAGCGCTGGTGGGGGTCGGCCGAGACCTACCGGATGATCGGCTGGGCCGCCGATCTGCGCGTCGGCGGATCGTGGCGCGTCATCGTGAGGACGGCCGACGGCAGGACCCTGCCCGCCAGCGGCAGCTTCCTCGAGATCGAGACGGGGCGCAGGGTCGTGCAGACGAGGCGCTACGATTGGGATCACCCGACGCTCGGCCGTCACGAAACGACAGTTGCCTATCTGCTGGAACCGACCTCTGCCGGCACGCGGCTCACCGTCTGCCATGGCGGCTTCGCCGGCTTCCCGGACGCCGCGGCGGAGCACGCCGAAGGCTGGGCGCGCGTGCTCGGCTGGCTACAGGCACATCTGGGCTGCCGCCTCGCCGCCTGAGCCCCACCTTGACCTGCAGGCGCGCCTGTCCAGATTGTCGACATGGCCGAAAACAAACCTTTTGTCGGAACAGCCGGATGGACCATACCGGCAGCGCACAGGTCCTCTGTTCCGGCGACGGGCTCGCAATTGGAGCGTTACGCTTCGCGTCTTCCTGTCGTGGAGATCAACTCCTCCTTCTACAAACCGCATCAGCGCGAAACCTATGAGCGCTGGGCGTGCTCGGTCCCGGATCATTTTCGGTTCTCCGTTAAAGTGCCCAAAGCCGCGACTCATGAGCGCCGCCTCATAGATTGCCATGATCTTCTGGATGCTTTCATGGGCGAGGTCGGAGGTCTCGGTGAAAGGCTGTCCGCGCTCTTGGTCCAGCTGCCGCCCAGTCTGCAGTTCGACAGGCAGATAGCCAAAAAGTTCTTCGCCTTGTTGCACGACAAGATCGACTGCTGCTTGGTCTGCGAACCGCGTCACGCCAGTTGGTTCGAGCCGGGAGCAGACGCTTTGCTGAGCCGCCTCCGCGTCGGGCGCGTGGCGGCCGACCCCGCCCCAGTTGCCGCCGCTTCAGCGCCCGGCGGCTGGCATGAGCTCGCCTATTTCCGCTTTCATGGCGCGCCGCATATCTATTTTTCGGACTACGACGCCGGCCGGCTGCTGGAGATCAGCGCCCTACTCGCCGACGCGGGCGCCTCAGCCACCGAGGTGTGGTGCATTTTCGACAATACGGCGCGCGGGCATGCGCTTGGCAACGCCTTGTCCGTCGATGCGATTATGCGTCAGATGACGTTCAATTCCCTGAACGCCCGCCCCTCAGCGACGCGCTCATATCCGAACGCCGTGCAATCGATCGTGCGATAGCCGCCATGCACGATGAGTTCCGAGAGCGCCTTGCCCACCGCCGGCGCCTGTTGCAGGCCATGGCCGGAGAAGCCGTTGGCGAAGAGGAAGTTTTCCACCTCCGGATGCGGCCCGATCACCGCGTTCTGGTCGAGCGTGTTGTAATCATAATGCCCGACCCAAGCGCGCGTCGGCTTGATCGCCTCGAAGGCTGGGACGCGGGTGGCTAAAGTCGGCCAGATCACGTCCTCGAACAGCGGCCACTCGACCTCGAAATCATTGGGATCGGGTGCATGGTCGCCTTCCTCCGGCTCGGCGCCGCCGGTGAGGTAGACCGAGCCTTCCGGCCGCACATAGATGCCGGAGGGATCGACCAGCAGCGGCATGTCGGCATATTTTTCCCGTGCCTCGAAGACGAAGACGTTGCGCTTGCGCGGCTCGACCGGCAGCGCGAGCCCCGCAAGGGCGGCCACCTTGCCGGCGTTCGGGCCGGCGGCATTGACGATGATGCCGGCCTCCAGCGTCTCGCCATTGTCGAGGGCGACGCCGGTGACGCGACTGCCCTGGCGCGTGATACCGGTGGCCGACGCGGTGATGAAGTCGATCCTCCTCTCGCGCAGCGCCTTACGGAACAGCATCAGCAGCGCATGCGCGTCGAACCAGCCCTCGCCGCCGCGGCCATAGGCGCCCGCGGAAATGCCTTCGGTTGAAAGCCAGGAGAAGCGGCGGGCGAGCTGGCCTGCATCCTCCAGCACGATATCGGCGCCTTCGGCGATCTGCGCCTCGTGATTGGCCTTGAGGATCGGCAGCCCCGCCTCGCCGGCGAGGATCAGATAGCCGCCCTCGCGAAAGCCGATATCGGCGTCGGCGCCGAAAGTCTCTTTCAGCTGCCGGAACAGCTTCAGCGTGAATTGCGACAGGCGGATGTTTTCGGGAATGGAAAATTGCTGGCGGATCGAGGCCAGGGACAGCGTCGTCGCCGCTTGCGAGAATTGCGGATCGCGCTCGATCAGCGCGATGGAGCCGGTAAAACCCTCTTCGCGCAGATAGTAGGCGACCGAGGACCCGACGATGGCGCCGCCGATGATGACGATGTCGTAACGCACTTTGTTCTCCGATTTCACCGGTCCTCACGCGACCGGCAAATTGATTTCGAAGCGCGCGCCGCGTTCGGAGTCAACCAGCGTTATCGTGCCATCATGTGCTTTCAGGAGGGCCAGCACGATGCCGAGGCCCATGCCGGTGCCGCCGGCCTCGCGTCTTGTGGTGAAGAACGGCTCGAATATTCTTGCGCGATTGGCCGCCGAAATGCCGCCGCCGTCGTCGCCGACATGGAGGGCCACCCTTTCGCCCGCCTTTTCGGCGCCGACCGTCACCTGCTTCGCGCCGTGCCGTGCGGAATTGTCGATGAGGTTGGCGAGCACGATCGCGAGATTCTCGCCCGAGATGCCGAGGCCGATATCGCTGCCCGATTCGACGCGTACCTCCAGCCTGGCGTCGACCGGCAGCAGCGCCAGCGCCGCGCCGATTGTCGTGCTTTCGCCGCTCGGCGCCAGGTTTTCCGCGCGCGCCAGTTCGAGCAGCCGGCGCACCAAGAGATTGAGCCGCCCGGCATCGGTGACGATGTTGTTGGAAAAACGCCGTCGCTCGTCCTCGTCCATCGTCCCGCCGGAATCCCTGAGCAGCTCGGCCGCGCCCTGGATCGCCGTCAGCGGCGATTTCAGCTCATGCGAGACATGGGTGGCGAAGGTCTGGATGCTGTCGGAGCGCGCCTGGAGTTTTTGCGCCATGTCGAGGAAGGCGGCCGACAGCGCCGCCATCTCGCGCGTGCCGTGATGGGCGAGCGGCCGCATTGCCTCGCGGTCGCCGGCGGCGATGCGTTTGGTGCGCTCGATCAGCGCGTAGATCGGCCGGCTGACGGTGCGGATGAACACCAGCGCGATCAGCAGCGTGCCGCCGAGAATCGCGATCGCCGCGAGCGTGACCTTGCCGCGCTCGCCATAGAGATGTTTCACGATGTTGTTCGGCGTCCGCGACATATAGACCACGCCGGCGACCCTGCCGTCGAGCTCGACCGGCAAGGCGACGAAGACGCGTACCTTGGTGCCGCGGCTCACCGAATAGAGCGGCGGCGGCGGCTGGTCGGGGATCCGCAGGCGAAGCTCGCTTGCATAGGCGCCGGCGAGCGCCTGCCGCACCTCCTCGACCTCAGCGAACGACTGTCCGACCTCACCGCCGCCGGCGATCACCACGCCATGCGGATCGAGGAGCCGGAAACCGGCAAGCGTCGTCTTCTGCGCCTCGTCCAGAATGCCGTCGAGCTTTGCGCCTATGGCCGCGAAGTCCGGATCGGCGGGGGCGGGAACGGCCGCCGGTCGCGACGGCATGACATTGTCGGAGGCAAGATCGAGCTGCGGCTCGATCGGCTGGTAGGGGTAATTATTGTCCCTTGCCGGATCGGCCGAGATCGGCGTTCCCAACCGTTCCGGTGCAATGCCGGCCGCGCGCACCGCATCGGCATAGACGGCGGCAATCACCGCGCCCTGTGCGATGAGCTCGCCCTCGGTCTGGCGGATCAGCTGGTTTTCATAGAGCCGGAAGAAGAACAGCCCGACCAGCGGCAGCGCCATCACCACGATCAGGATGGCGACGACCACGGTGGCGAGCCTGGGCCGCCATTTCTCCTTGCTCAGCCACCGCATCGGCCGAGCCGGAAGCCGACGCCATGCACGGTCGCGATCGCATCCGAACAGCCGACCGCCGCCAGCTTGGCGCGGATGTTTCGGATATGGCTGTCGACGGTGCGTTCCGAGACATGGATGTTGGATTGGTAGGCATTGGCCATCACCGCATCGCGGCCAAGCACATGCTGCGGGCGGCCAAGAAAACCCTTCAGAATCGCGAACTCGATCGCTGTTAGGGTGAGCGGTTTGCCTTCAAAGCTCGCTGCATGGCTTGCCGGAACCAGCACCAGCTTGCCATGCGCGAACTGACGGTCGTCAGCGTCTTCCTCC